>NZ_JBWKUP010000016.1:0-127551 GCF_059420905.1 Janthinobacterium sp. GW821-FHT03C08
GGGGCGCAGTAGCCCGACGCGCCCGCGCCGGCCATGCTGCGGGCCCTGACGCAATTCCAGGGCAAGGTCCTGCTCATCCTGTCCGGCGACGACCTGGGCGCGCGCGAATGGAGCGCGCTGCTGGCCGCCGACGCGCACTGGCGCGCCGTGGCCGCCCGCGCCCAGTGGACGCAGGCGCGGGTCGATGGCGCCAACCATACCTTTGCCAGCGCCGCCTGGCGCGCCGACGTGGAGCAGCTGTGCGCGCGCTGGCTGCAGTCATGGTAGCGGGCGCGCCGACCGCGGCCCGACCAAGGCGGGTGCTGATGGTGGCGTATCACTTCCCGCCGCTGGCCGGCGGCAGCGGCATCCTGCGCACCCTGGGCTTCGCGCGCCACCTGCCCGACTGCGGCTGGCAGCCGCTGGTGCTCAGCCCCGGCCCCCTGGCCTACGCGCAGCACGGCGGCTCGCAGCTGGCGCGCATCGGCGCACAGACCACCGTGCGGCGCACCCTGGCGCTGGACGCGGCGCGCCACCTGGCCATCGCCGGGCGCTATCCCCGCTGCCTGGCGCTGCCCGACCGCTGGAGTTCCTGGTGGCTCAGCGCCGTGCCGGCCGGCCTGCGGCTGATCCGCCAGTACCGCCCGGACGCCATCTGGTCCACGTATCCCATCGCCACGGCGCACCTGATCGCCCTGACCCTGCAAAAACTCAGCGGCCTGCCGTGGATCGCCGACCAGCGCGACCCCATGCTGGACGACAGCGACCCGCTGGCGCCGTATCCGCCCGACCCTCGCCTGCACCGCATGCACGCGTGGATCGAGCAGCGCATCGCGGCGCGCAGCGCGGCCATCGTCTGCACCACGCCGGGCGCCATGGACGCGCACCGGCGGCGCCTGGCGCAGCTGCCGCACGAACGCTTTGCGCTGATCGAAAACGGCCATGACGACGAACTCGATGGCGAGGATGGTGCGCAAACGCTGCAAGGGCTGCCGGGGCCGCAGGGCCACCGCCGCCGCTTCCTGCTGCTGCACAGCGGCGTGGTCTACCCGTCCGAGCGCGATCCGCGGCCCCTGTTCCAGGCCTTGGCCCGGCTGCGCCGCGACGGCGTGCTGGACGCGCGCACCTTCCAGCTGGTGCTGCGCGCCACGGGCCACGACGCGTGGCTGGCCGGCCTGCTGGCCGACTACGGCATCGCCGACCTGGTGCGCCTGGCGCCTTTGCTGCCGCACGCCGAGGCGCTGCGGGAAATGCAGGGCGCCGACGGCTTGCTGCTGCTGCAGGCGGCCAACTGCAACGCGCAGATCCCCGCCAAACTGTATGAATACCTGCGCAGCCGCCGCCCCATCCTGGCGCTGACGGACCTGGCCGGCGACAGCGCGGCCAAGCTGCGCCACTGCGGCATCGACACGCTCGGCCAGCTGGCCTCGAGCGGCGACTGCGCGCGCGCCCTGCAGCGTTTCCTGGAACTGGCGCGCCAGGGCCGCGCGCCGCTGGCCAGCCCCGCCACCATCGCCCTGCAATCGCGGCAAGCCCGCAGCAATGCCCTGGCCGACTTGCTGGACCAGGTCAGCCACAGGAGTACGCCATGAAACACCTGATCCTCGCCTGCACCCTGGCCGCCGGCGGCGGCAGCGCCCTGGCGGCGGCAGACTGCCCGCCCTACGTCAAGCACACGCCAGGCGGCGACTACACGAGCGCGGAAGACCGCGGCGGCCTGTCCGTGGTCGAGAAATTCCATTTCTCGCGCGCCGTGGAAACGCTCACGCAAGGCATGACGGGCAGCCTGGGCGCCGACATCGGCTACACGCTGGAACACTTCCCGAACCACCACCGGGCGCTGGCGTCGATGGCCAAGCTGGGCCTGCGCCTGAAAAGCCCGCAGCCGCCCGGCGCCCGCTACACGGTCAGCTGCTTTTTCGAGCGCGCCATCGCCTACGCCCCGCACGACGTGACGGCACGCATGGTGTACGGCAGCTACCTGCTGGCCATGGGCCAGGATGCGGCGGCGCTGGAACAGCTGGACTCTGCCAGCCGCCTGGCGCCCGAACAGGCCACCATCCAGTACAACCTGGGCCTGATGTATGTCAAGAAGAAGGAATACGAGAAGGCCAGCGCGCACGCGCAAAAAGCCTACGCCCTGGGCTTTCCCCTGCCAGGGCTGAGGAACAAGCTGAAGGCGGCGGGCAAGTGGCGCGAGCCGGAGCCGGAGCCGGAGCCGGAGTCTGAGCCCGCACCGGAGCCAGTGTCGAAGCCAGCAGAGACACCGACGCCTAAAGTCGAATAAAACAGAAAATCAATTACGCCGCCGCTCTGGCCGTTTGATTACGTCTGCCTTTATCAGATGAGAGAAATCCTCGATAAGTTCTCTATGCAAAAAATGCAATTCGCGTTTCAGACCATCAACTTCCTGGGTTTTATCCTCAATCGTTTGCGCGCAAACATCATTGAGCAACAGAACTTGCAGTTCATCCTGAGCCTTCTCGAGGCCAATTTCAAACTGTTGCAATATATCAAATTGATCTCGATAACGCGTAAGTTCCGTTTGAAATTTCGCCTCTGCCTTGTTCAAAAAAGCAGTGACTATCAGTGAAATGGACAAGGGAATCGACAGAAACTCCAGCAACTTCTGCAACTTGACGTTAGACCAGAATGTATCTTGAGTGAGCCTTATAAAATCTGGCGAAAGATTTTTCACATGATTTTCCATCATTTTTTGATGGCTCAAAATATTTTCGTCCAAAAAAGTATGCAAGGAAAATGAAAAAATTAAAAGTCCAATCCCGATATAAAACATGAATGACGGCGATGCCCTCCAGCGCCAGGTCATATTATAAAAAAGCACTATGACGATGGAAAATGGTATAAAGGCACCGACCAGAAATAATACAATATCCATATTTAAAACCGAAGGAAAGTACCTGAAATTATTCTCAGGTTTTAGCGGGGAATGACGGCCGGCCGGCTGGCCACGCTCAGATGCCCCGTGGGCGAGGCGGCCAGCGCGGCGGCCAGGTCGCGCCGCGACTGCGCCTTGTCGGCGGCCGCGCCGATATGCGTCATTTCCGCCGGCTGCAGCGCGGTGACGGTGAGCAGCAGCACTGCGCCATATGGCGTGCCGAAGGACGCTGGAATGCCGGCCGCGCCCTGGGCCAGCAGCGCGCCCACCTGTCCGTCCTCGTCTTCCAGGCCTGCCGGCGCATCCCGCACGTCCAGCACCATCGACACGCTGCCGTGGCGCTGCACCAGCAAGTCGATGGAGCCATGGTCGGCCACGTTCTGGCTGACCTGGTAGATCACGTCGAACAGCCACGATGCTTGCACTGGATCGCCGTCGAAGGCGGACAGCGGCGCCTCGATGCACACTTCCAGCAAGTGGCCGCGCGGCACGAACACGTCGTCGTCATCCTCGAACGGATCGCTCAAGCCATCGCTGGCAATAACGATGGTGTCGGCGCGGCGGATCACCCTCCAGGCCTGGCGCAGCGACGGCCAGCGCGGGCCGCCCATGAAGGCGGGGTTGACCAGCGGCGCCAGCACGTCGGCATCCAAAGTGCCCAGGGTGGCATAGAAGGCGTCGCGCGCGGCGCAGGCCGTGGCCAGCATCTGCGCGCCCGCGGCCTTGCCGGTGACGGCGTCATCCGGTTGCGATACTTGTGGAATAGCGTTTTCAGGCATGTTATTAATCTATTATTTACGACACCTGACAAAACCGTAGCGAGCGGAAGGGAGAGGTGGCTAAGAAGCGCAACCGTACTCTGGTACGGTGAGCATTGCAGGCCGCCTATACCGACGCGCAGCAGGGTTGGTCGGGTGTCAATCAGCAGGCGGGAAGTCGCGATAATTGCGGGGCAAATAGCCCCAGATGCGCGCCACCCGGTCCCGCACCTCGAAATCGAAGCCGATGCGTTGGAGCTCCGGCACGATCCACACGCCGTGGTCGATGATGGTCTTCGGCAGCAGCATGGCCACGCGTTCTTCCGAGTACAGGCTGATGTCGAACCATTCCACGCCCATGAACGGGAATGGCGGGTGATAATCCCACTCCGTGTCCCAGCCCGACACGTAGCCGGAGACGGAACCGTAGCGGTAGGACGGCACCCAGTCGGCGCGCCCGCGCATGAAAGCCAGCAGTTCGTTCCACTTGCAGTCGTTGGCGGAGCCGGACAAATTGCGCCGCGCGATGTGGCCGCGCAGCTTGCGCTTGATGGCGTCGCCGCCGGCGTCGGCCTGCGGCAGGCTGGCATCGGCGATCGAAGCCATCAACGGGCGACGGGCTTGACTTTCGAGGCGGCCAGCACGGCGCGCGCGCGGGCCGTGTCGGTATCGTCGGCCGTCGCCAGCGCCACGCCCATGCGGCGGCGGGCGAACGATTCCGGCTTGCCGAACAGGCGCAGGTCGGCGCCCGGCACGTTCAAGGCATCCGCCACGCCCTCGAAGGCGATGCCCTTCGCCTCCACCTGGCCGTAGATGACGGCCGAGGCGGCGGGCCAGCGCAAGGCCACGTTGACGGGCAGGCCCAGGATGGCTTTCGCGTGCAGTTCGAATTCGCTCTGCACCTGGCTGGCCATGGTGACCATGCCCGTGTCGTGCGGACGGGGGCTCACTTCCGAGAACCACACCATGTCGTCCTTGACGAACAGCTCCACGCCGAACAGGCCCAGGCCGCCCAGGTCGTCCGTCACCTTGCGGGCGATGTCGCGCGCGCGCTCCAGCGCCAGCGGCGCCATGCGGGCCGGCTGCCACGATTCCACGTAGTCGCCCTGCACCTGCAGGTGGCCGATCGGCTCGCAGAACTGCGTTTCTATCTGTCCCGAGGCGCCCACGGCACGCACCGTCAGCAGCGTGATTTCGTAGTCGAAGTCGATGAAGCCCTCGACGATGACTCTGCCCGTGTCGACCCGGCCGCCGCTGGCCGCGTAGGCCCACGCCGTTTCCACGTCCTGCGGGCCGTCCAGCTTGGACTGGCCCTTGCCCGACGAGGACATGACGGGTTTTACCACGCACGGAAAGCCGATTTCCTGGCAAGCGGCCTGCAACTCCTGCAGGCTGCTGGCGAAGCGGTAGGGCGACGTCGCCACGCCCAGGGTCTCGGCGGCCAGGGTGCGGATGCCTTCGCGGTTCATGGTCAGCACGGCGGCGCGCGCGTTCGGGATGCAGGTGATCTGCCCCGCCGCTTCCAGCGCCGCCAGGGTATCGGTGGCGATGGCTTCGATCTCGGGCACGATCAGGTCCGGCTTTTCCAGGTCGATCAGGGCGGCCAGGGCCACGCCGTCGCTCATGTCGATCACGTGCGAGCGGTGCGCCACGGGGTGGCCCGGCGCGTTCGGGTAGCGGTCGACGGCGATCACTTCCACGCCCAGGCGCTGCAGCGCAATGATCACTTCCTTGCCCAGTTCGCCGGAGCCGAGCAGCATGACCTTGATGGCGGTGGAAGACAGGGGCGTGCCGAAAGTGCGCGGCGCGATGGTGCCGGTAGGAATGGTGCTGGTAGTCATGGGCAGGGTCTGTTGGGGGATGGAAAGATGGCTGGGACTATAACAAATGCCGGCCATCTTGGACAGGGCGCACGGCTGGCGTGCGCCCCGCGCCCTGCCGCGCGCGCCAGGCTAGCCCGCGTAGGCGCGCTTGATGGCGTCGATGTCGATTTTTTTCATGCCCATCATGGCTTTCATCACGCGCTGCGCCTTGACGGGATCGGGGTCCGTCAGCAGCTTGATCATGATGGTGGGCACGATTTGCCACGACACCCCGAACTGGTCCTTGAGCCAGCCGCACTGCTGCGCCTCCAGCGGCCCGCCTTCGGACAGCTGGGTCCAGTAATGATCGACCTCGTCCTGCGTCTCGCAATTGACCTGGAAGGAGATGGCTTCGGAAAACTGGAACAGGGGGCCGCCGTTCAAGCCCGTGAAGGTCTGGCCGTCCAGCTCGAACGCCACCGTCAGGACGCTGCCCGGCTCCTGGCCGTGGATTTCCCGGCCTTCCTCGCCGTAGCGCAGCACCTGGCCGATCTTCGAATTGGGGAAAATTCCCGTATAAAACAGGGCCGCCGCCTCGGCGTGGCCGTTGAACCATAAACACGGGGTAATCTTTTGTATGCTGTGCATGATGTCTCCCTTGGTCGCGCTGCGTAGTCGCTGCGTAGTCGCTGAATAGCCGATGATTGGCCGCTGAACAAGCAGTGCGCCGGCAGGCTGCCGGCACCTCTCCAATATAGTCACTTTCGCAGCCGCATGGCGCGCAGATCGGCATATTGCTGTCGCGCAATGGCGCCCCCTCAGGCCGCGCCGGTCACGCTGCCGTCTTTGCCAGGAACGGCGTGACTCAGCCGTCGAAGCCGTAGAACACGGCCACGAGGATGGCGATGTTGTTGCAGGCGCGCGAAAACGCCGTCGTCGTGTAGGCGGCGGCCACGCCCGGCCCCCGGCAGCGCAGGTAGACAAGGCTGAACATGGCGCCGGAACCCAGCGCGACGATGGCATGCAGCAAGCCGCCGCTGATGTAATGCACGATGCCCCACAGGACGGCGCCGACAAAGACGCTCAGGCGGCGGCCCGCGCCCAGGCGCTTGAGGATTTCCAGCGGCAGCAGCTGGCCGAGGAAGGTTTCCAGGATGGGAGAATAGATGACCACCCAGAAGACCAGCATGGGCAGCGACACTTCGCGCTTGAACTTGGCCAGGCCCGTATGCGCGCCCCAGTATTCGGGCGGCAGCAGCCATTTGGTGAGGAACAGGATGGCAAAGCACAGCAGACAGGTCAGCAGGCCCCAGCCCAGGCCGGCCAGGGCTTGCTGCAGCACGGGCGGCGCCGGCTTGTCGGCATCGTCCGGGCTGGACATATCGTGGCTGCTGCGCACTTGCATGGAAAGTCCTGGCGGTGGTCCAGCTTTCATTGTAGCGCGTAAAAGCACGTCCGGCACGCGGCGTGTCGCATGCCCCGCGCCTGCCCCGTCTCAGGCCGCCAGGCGCAGCGGGCCGCCGGCCGGCCTGGCCAGCTTGAAGATGCCCACTTCCTGCTCCAGCTGCGCCGCCTGCTGCTGCAGCTCGTGCGCGGCGGCCGCCGCCTGCTCCACCAGGGCCGCGTTTTGCTGGGTCACCCGGTCCATGTCGACGATGGCGCGGTTGACCTGCTCGATGCCGGCGCCCTGCTCCTGCGTGGCATGGCTGATCTCGGCCATGATGCCTGTCACCCGGCCGATGCCGGCCACCACGTCATGCATGGTGGCGCCCGCCTGCTCGACGAGCACGGTGCCCGTGCCCACCTTGCTGACGGAATCGTCGATCAGCGCCTTGATTTCACGCGCGGCGGCGCTGGAACGCTGCGCCAGGCTGCGCACTTCCGTGGCCACGACGGCGAAGCCGCGCCCCTGCTCGCCCGCGCGCGCCGCTTCCACGGCCGCGTTCAGGGCCAGGATATTCGTCTGGAAGGCGATGCTGTCGATCACGCCGATGATGTCGACGATCTTGTTCGACGAGGCATTGATCAGGCCCATGGTGTGCACCACTTCGGCCACGGCCTTGCCGCCCTGCTCCGACACGTGCGACGCTTCGCGCGCCAGGCGGTTGGCCTGCTGCGCGTGGTCCGCATTCTGGCGCACGGTGGAAATCAGCTCTTCCATCGACGAGGCCACCTCTTCCAGCGAACCGGCCTGCTGCTCCGTGCGCTGCGACAGGTCGCGGTTGCCCGAGGCGATTTCCGTAGATGCCATGGCGATGCTTTCCGTACTGTGGCGCACCTTGCCGACGATGGCGGCCAGGTTGTCGCGCATGGTCTTGATGGCAAACAATAAACTGCTGTCGTCGCCGTCGCGCGTGTGCACGTCGATGGCCAGTTCGCCCTGCGCGATGCGGCCCGCGATGGCGGCCGCATACGCCGGTTCGCCGCCCAGCTGGCGCAGCAGGCCGCGCGTGATGACGGTGGCGACGAAGATGCACACCAGTATGCTCAGCGCGGCCAGCACGCCGATCCAGCGCAGCGACTGGGCATGGATGGCGCGCGCGTCCGCACTCGCCTGTTCCGATTCGCGCTGCACGGATTTCAGTACGGCATCGATATCGGCGACGATCTGGCGCCGCAGGGGGCTGCACTCGTCGACGAGGAAAGTGCCGTACTGTTCCATCTGTCCCGCCGCGCGGAACTGGCGCGGACGCTGCAGTTCCTGCGCCATGGCCTGCAAGCCCTTGCTGACCTTGTCGAACATGGCGTCGCCGGCGAACCTGGGCGCCAGGCGGGCCAGCGCATCCAGGTACAGCGCCTTCTGGCTGTCGAGGATATCCAGTTCCTTCGCGGCGGCGGCCTGGTCATGGAAGATGTAGGCGTTGCGCGCTGCCAGGCCCGTCTGGTCCAGCGCTTCGCGCGCCACGTACAGCGGTTCGAGTTTTTCCAGCTGGACTTTTTCCTGCGCCTCCATGGCGCCGGCGATGGCGCCCATGCGCAGCAGCGCAAAGGCGGCCAGCACCAGCATCAGGAGGACCAGCGCGGCAAAGCCTGCGCTCAGGCGTGCGCCTATCGTCAGGCGATTGAATGACTTCATTGTTGTTATTGCCCTGTGTAAAGTTGATTGTTTGCCGGTCCAGCGGGACCGGCGGTCTGCTCGCCGTCGTCTTGCCGGTCCTGCATGGCGCAGGCCGGGCCTCCAACTGGCGTTTTTTGGGCAGTCAGCTTCTATTTCGGGGCAATGTGGGCGCGCGCGGAAGCTCCGCGCGGCTCATGAGCACACTGAATTATAAGCGAACAGCGTTCTGGATGATTCCACGCGTTCACTTCAAATGCCTTGACGCAAGTCAAGAGGCGCCGTCTCCGCCTGCCCCGGGCGCATCGATGACAGCCATGGTGATGCGCGAAATGCAGCACAGTCGGCCCTGCTCGTCGGCGATGCGGATTTCCCAAACCTGGCTGGTGCGGCCACGGTGGATGGGCGTGGCGCGGCCCGTGACGTGGCCGCCGCGCACGCCGCGCACGTGGTTGGCGTTGATTTCCTGGCCCACGCTCACCTGCCGGCGGCTGTCGAGGCAGGCATTCGCCGCCATGCTGCCCAGGGTCTCGGCCAGCAGCACGGAGGCGCCCCCATGCAGCAGCTTGAACGGCTGCATGGTGCGGTGGTCGACGGGCATGGTTGCCTCGATCCAGTCCGGCCCGAAGGCCGTGAAGGCGATGCCCAGGTGGCGCATGGCCGTGCCTTCGCTGGCGGCATTGAGCGTGGCCAGGTCGAGCGGTGCGTGCCAGATTTCCATTCTTATCCCTCGTCAGTGATGAAAGTGAGGTATTGTAGCCCTGCGCGCCGCTTCATGATTCCTTCACCCAGGTGCAGGAGGCCATGGCATTAACTGGTTATAATTGCCGCATTCTTTACAATCGGGGTTAGGTATGAAGTGGGCCTTGCTGGGCATTTTTGTGTTTTCCGTCTTACATATTCATTTTCGGGGCAAGGTGCGCCTGCCGTTCCGTCGCCAGATCTTCGATCACTCCTCGTTCATGTCGCCGCTGAACCTGTTCATGCACACCTTTTCCAAGGTGCCGGCCACGCCATATCTGTCCGTCGAGCAATTCCCGGAACTGGCGCCGCTGCAGCAGAACTGGCAGGTCATCCGCGATGAAGCGCTGCGCATGCAGGAAATGAAAAAGATCAAGGCGGCCGAAAAGAACAATGACGTGGGCTTCAATTCCTTCTTCAAGTATGGCTGGAAGCGTTTCTACCTGAAATGGTATGACGCCAACCACCCGTCGGCACAGCAGATGTGCCCGCAGACCTATGCCCTGCTGCAATCGATTCCATCGATCAAGGCCGCCATGTTCGCGGAACTGCCGCAAGGCGGCAAGCTCAACCCGCACCGCGACCCGTTTGCCGGCTCCCTGCGCTACCACCTGGGCCTGCAGACCCCGAACGACGACCGCTGCTTCATCGACGTCGATGGCGAACGCCACAGCTGGCGCGACGGCCAGGCCGTGATGTTCGACGAAACGTATATCCACTGGGCCCGCAACGACGCCGACAGCGACCGCATCATCCTGTTCTGCGACATCGAGCGCCCCATGCGCTACCGCTGGGCGCAGGCGCTGAACCGCTGGCTGGGCCGCACCCTGATGACGGCGGCCGCCTCGCCCAACGAACTGGGCGACCAGGTGGGCGGCGTGAGCAAGCTGTTCCAGATTTCCTGGACCATGGGCCAGTACCGCCGCCGCTTCAAGGCGTGGAACAAGACGGCCTACCAGGTGACGCGCGTGGCGCTGGTGGTGGGCATCATCGCCCTGATCTATTTCATTTAGTGCCAGCTTCCGGCATGAAAAAACCGCCTGCGGGCGGTTTTTTTGCGTTTACGGACAGGACGAAAAATACATAGCCTGCTATACATAATCAAATTATGATAGCATGCTATATTGTTTTCACTGAAAGCGTCCCATGATCGACTTCCAGAAAGCGCAGTCCGCCGGCCACATGACCAGCCGGGCGGCACGCCTCTTTGCCAGGGTCATCGAGCGCAAGCTCAAGCCCGTCGGCATGGCGCCCGGCCAGTTGCCCGTGTTTTACGAACTGGCCAACGGCGCGTTGCTGACGCAGAAAACATTGACAGCCGCCGCTGCCGTCGAGCAGCCGACCATGGCGGCCACCCTGGCGCGCATGGAACGTGACGGCCTGGTCAGCCGCCAGGCGGACCCCGGCGATGGGCGCAGCAGCCTGTTCGGCCTTACCCCGGCCGCCCTGCAGCAATCGCCCCTGATCAAGGAAGCCATTCATGCCAGCAACCGCGCCGCCCTCGCCGGTTTCAGCGCCGAGGAAGAACGCGCCTTGCTGTCCATGCTCAGCCGCATCATCGCCAATCTCGACAGCAAGAACGCCGCGCCCGGTTCGGGCTGACGGGCCGGCGTGCGCCGGGGCCGGTCCGATTGCGCTAGATTATATCCAGCCGACATGGCCATGCCGCCCGCCGCACCCGGCCTGCCCCGGGCCGCGCCTCGCCCGGCGCGGCTGGCGGCTCTTGCTGGGTTAACACCATGGCCAGCACCATCGGGCAGCACCAGGCCGCCCGCTCAACAACACAAAAGGAACCATCGTGAACCACAACAGTTCATCCCCACCTGCAGCCGCCGCGTCGCCGCTGCGCTACCTGCCGGCCCTGCTGCTCATGGCATCCGGCCTCTTCCTCGCCGTCGGCGGCGCCTGCCTGGCTTACCTGGGCGGCAGCTGGTTTTACTTGCCGATGGGTATCGCCACCCTGGCATCGGGCGTGCTCGTCTGGCGCAGCAAGCCGGCCGGCGCCCTGCTGTTCGGCGCCGCCTTCATCGTCGCCCTGATCTGGGCGCCCATCGACGCGGGCTGGAACTTCTGGCCCCTCGTGTCGCGCCTGTTCGTCTTCGGCGTACTGGCCCTGCTGGTGGCGCTCGCCTATCCAGGCCTGCGCCGCGCCGCCGGCTTGCCTGCTGGCAAGGGTGCGCACGCGCTGGCGGGCCTGATCGCCGTCTGCCTGGCCGTCACGGGCGTCAATTTCTTCCTGCCCAAGTCCGTCATCGAGGCGGACGTGGTGGCAGGCGTGACGCCCGTCGCGCCCGGCAAGGAACAGAAGAACTGGCTGCACTGGGGCAATACCACGGCCGGCAACCGCTTCGCCGCCCTGGACCAGATCAACAAGGGCAACGTCGGCCAGCTGACCCTGGCCTGGACGGCGCACACGGGTGACGTGCCGCAAAGCAATGGCTCCGGCGCGGAAGACCAGAACACCCCGCTGCAGGTGGGCGACACCCTGTATGTCTGCACGGCCTACGGCAAGGTGCTGGCCCTGGACGCGGACACGGGCGCCGAGCGGTGGAAGTACGACCCGCAAGGTTCCGCGCCGAACTGGCAGCGCTGCCGCGGCCTGGGCTACCATGAAGCGCCCGCCGCGCAATCGCTGCCCGCCACGGCGTCCGCCGGCGCCGCGCCGGCCGCCTGCCGCAAGCGCATCTTCCTGCCCACCATCGATGCGCGCCTGATCGCGCTCGACGCGGCCACGGGCCAGCCGTGCGCCGATTTCGGCGAGCGCGGCATCGTCGACCTGAAGGTGGGCATGGGCGAAGTCAAGCCCGGCTACTACCAGCAGACGTCGACGCCGCTGATCGCGGGCGACCTGATCGTCGTCGGGGGCCGCGTGGCCGACAATTTCTCCACGGGCGAGCCGCCCGGCGTCGTGCGCGCGTACGACGTGCGCACGGGCGAACTGGCCTGGGCCTGGGACCCGGGCAATCCGGCCATCACGAAACTGCCGCCGCCGGGCGAAACCTACACGCGCGGCACGCCAAACGTGTGGTCGGCCATGTCGTATGACGCCCAGCTGGACACCATCTACCTGCCGACCGGCAATGCGACGCCCGACTTCTTCGGCGGCACGCGCACGGCGCTCGACGACAAGTACAGCTCGTCCATCGTCGCCGTCAACGCGAAAACGGGCCAGGTGCGCTGGACCTTCCAGACCACCCACCACGACCTGTGGGACTTCGACCTACCGGCCCAGCCGCTGCTGTACGACATTCCTGACGGCAAGGGCGGCACCCTGCCAGCGCTGGCGCAGGTGACGAAACAGGGCGAGATCTTCCTCATCAACCGGGTCACGGGCCAGCCCATCGCCCCCGTGGAAGAACGTCCCGTGCCGCAAGGCAACGTGCCCGGCGAGCGCTATTCGCCAACGCAGCCGTTTTCCGTCGGCATGCCGTCGATCGGCAATGCCACCCTGCACGAGTCCGACATGTGGGGCGGCACGGTCTTTGACCAGCTGCTGTGCCGCATCGAATTCAAGGGCATGCGCCACGAAGGCGTGTACACGCCGCCGGGCCTGGACCGTTCGCTGCAATTCCCCGGCTCGCTGGGCGGCATGAACTGGGGAAGCGTCTCCGTCGACCCGACCACCAATTACATGTTCGTCAACGACATGCGCCTGGGCCTGGCCAACTACATGATCCCCCGCGCCGCCATTCCGAAAAACGCCAGCGGCATCGAGATGGGCGTCGTTCCGCAGGAAGGCACGCCATTTGGCGCCATGCGCGAACGTTTCCTCTCGAAAGCGGGCATTCCTTGCCAGAAACCGCCCTTCGGCACCATGTCGGCCATCGACCTGAAAACCCGCAAGCTCGTCTGGCAGGTGCCCGTCGGCACGGTGCAGGATACGGGTCCGATGGGCATCCGCATGAAAATGCCGATTCCCATCGGCATGCCGACCCTGGGCGCGTCGATGTCGACGCAATCGGGCCTGCTGTTCTTTGCCGGCACGCAGGATTTTTACCTGCGCGCCTTCGACAGCGCCACCGGCAAGGAAATCTGGAAGCAGCGCCTGCCCGTGGGCAGCCAGTCCGGCCCCATGACCTATGTCTCGCCGAAGACGGGCAAGCAGTACATCGTCGTCAGCGCCGGCGGCGCGCGCCAGTCGCCGGACCGCGGCGACTACGTGCTCGCTTACGCCCTGCCCGACAAGAAATAGGCGGCAGCGCCATCGCCTGTAAAAAAAACCGCCTTCGGGCGGTTTTTTTTATAATGCCATGCCACCGACCAGGAGAATCTTGAAAAATGCCCGAACGCGACCGCCAGTACGATATCCAGATTGCCGACGACAGATGGATCGAATTCATCGATCTTGACGGCCGCTATGACCAGGCGATCGACATCGATGCCTTGCTGGGAGAACTGTGGCCGCTGATCTGCCGGCTGGAAACGCATTGCGTGGCCGGCTGCTGCGGCTTCGACGCCTACGATTTTACGCGCGCAGCCATCGATACGGCCTTGCTGGAACTTGATCGCGCGCAGCTGCATGCCGCCTGCGCAGCGGCCAAGGCGGCCGTGACGGCGGTGGCCGGCGATGTCTTGCTGAGTAACACGATGAACCACTTTGCGGATAAACGCGTGTTCTTGCAGTTGCTCGAGCATCTCGACGCGTGCATCGTCGCAGGGACTTGACCTTGCCAAGGCGGGAAGGTCCAAGGTGACGGTATTGCAAGATAACCGAGGAGAATCCCGCATGCCAAAAATCACCGTACTGCCCCACCCCGACCTGGCGCCCGACGGCGCCGTATTTGACGCGCCCGAGGCCACCAGCCTGTGCGACGCATTGCTGCAGCATCAGATTGACATGGAACACGCCTGCGGCCAGGTGGGCGCCTGCTCCACCTGCCACGTCATCGTGGTGCAGGGTTTCGGCTCGCTCAGCGGCTTGGGCGATTATGAGGAAGACATGCTCGACCAGGCCTGGGGCTTGCAGCCCCGGTCACGCCTGGCGTGCCAAGCGCGCCTGAGCACGCAGGACGTGACGCTGGAACTGCCCAGGTACACCCTCAATCATGCGAGGGAGGTGCCCGGCTCATGACGGGGCGCCCGCTGCAGCCTGCCTGGCAGTGGCGGCGACAGGACCGCAGTCGAGCTGCCCCAGCCTGGAATCGGCTGCATTCGTCCAGCCCGTTTCGCGGCAAGGCGTTGCCTCCGCGGTCGACGGCATCGGCGTACTCGTGCATGCTGCCAGGGTGGCGCCGAACATCGGGGCAGCGAGTGTGCGTCGCCTATATTCCGCATCATCTTATTGAACAGTTCACATTGCCAAAATGAAATAAAATGCTGCGGGGCCGGCCGGCATGGCCAGGCAGAAAACCTGACAACCACTGCCTGCGGCACGCTATGATTCCGTATCACCCCGATAGAAAGCCTGCATGAAACTGCCCGCCTGCTGCCTGCTCGCCGCTATTCTTGGCGGCATGGCCCATTCCAGTCATGCGGATGATGCGCTGACACAGACCACCATGTCGCTCCATTCCGCCGGCAAGCCTGTTGCCGGATTGATCTTCCCGATCGGCACGAAGATCGCGCTGTCGGCCGTCGCCAACGCCATGGAGAGCGGCGCGCACCATGCCCGCTACACGGGCAACGTGCAAGGCCGCTTCACGCCGCCGGCCGGGCAGCAGATCATCGTCTTCGGCGAAGAGCTCGTGCTGAGTACCGAGGCGATCAGTGCCGAACGGGCCAGAGCCGTCCGCGACATCGAGGCGATGGCCGGCTCCGACCAGCTGTACCGAGGACGGTCGCCGAGCGGCGACCTCACCCCGGCCGAATGGCAGCAGCAGACGGCCCTGGACAGCGCCAACATGACGCGGCTGGCGCAAATCATCGCTGCCTACGGCTGGCCGGGCCTGCGCTTCGCCGGCGCCGGGTCGCAGACCGCTTTCCTCGTCCTGCAGCACGCCGATCACGCCAGCCAGCGCACCTACCTGCCGCTGCTGCGCGACGCGGTCAGGCGCGGCGACGCCATGGGCAGCCATCTGGCGATGCTCGAGGACCGTGTGCGCATCGCCGACGGCAAGCCGCAGCTGTACGGCAGCCAGGTGCATACCAATCCGCTGCGCCTGGCGCCCATCGAGGATGAGGCGCAGGTCGACGCGCGCCGCCGCAGCATCGGCATGGAACCGCTGGCCGACTACGCGAAACGCTTTGGCCTGGACTATGTTTCCAAGGAAACCAAAGAACGGCCCGTGGCCGACTAACGGATGCCTTATTTCACCGGCTCGAACGTCACCGTCAAGCCGCTGCCCGTGGTGCGGATCTGCGTCGGCACGAATTGCACGCCCGCGTAGCGCAGTTCGTCCGGCTTGAAGGTGTAGATGGGTGTTTCATGCATGAGCTGGTCGGCCACGAGGCTGGCCACCTTGGCGAACTGGCGCTGCTGCGACTCGTCCATGCCGTCGATGCTCACCTTGTCCACGCTCGCTTCGCTCAGGTAGACGGCGTTGCGCCGGGGATCGAGCACGAGGCGGCCGGACATGGCCAGGTTGCCGCGCCAGTTCTGGCGGATGAAGGGCGGCGCGACGCTGGCATCGATGCTGAGGGCGACGCGCTCGCGTTCGGGCTGCAGCGACAGCTGCGGATGCGTCAGCTTGACGTCCAGCACGGACAGCACGCGCTTGTCGATGGGAAAGCGGCGCTCCAGGCCTTGCTGCATCTTGGCGAGCGGCACGTTCACGTCGCGCGGGCCGATCAGGGTGGAGCACGAGGCCAGCACGGCGCAGGCAGCGGCGGCGACGGCGGCGGTTTTCAGCAAGGGACGGATGATGCTCACGTTCATGGATGGTCTCGGTGGAAAGATGGCGCTATCTTACACACGCGCCCGCTTTCACACAAAAAAACCGGCCCCGCCTTGCAGCGGAGGCCGGTTTTTTTTACGCTTGCCCGCTTAACGCACGAACAGGGCGATCAGGATCACGATGGGCAGCGGGATGCCCAGCAGCAGCAAGAGGATGGAACGCATGGCAGACTCCTTGAATGATGGGGGGATGATTAAATGGTGACGTGGCGCAGCACGCGTTCATGGTCGCGCTGGCGGCCGCCAAACGTTGCCGCCAGGCTGGCCACGAAGGCGCCCAGCAGCAGGGCCACGAACATCCACAGGGCCGTATGGGCGCCCGCCTTGCGCGCCGTTTCAGCAGTTTGCTGGGCGGCAGCCTTGGCATCGGCGGCGGCCTTGGCGGCGCGGCCATACACGGCATCGACGCGCGCTTCCGCTTCCGCCTGGCTCAGGCCCGTGCGCTTGGCCACGAGCTGGCCCAGGTAGGCGCGGTCATCGGCAGACAGGCTGCCCGTGGACAGGCCCGTGGCGAAGATCTTGCCGATCTCGACGCGCTGGTCGGCGACCGTCACGCCGGGGTCCGTGACGGCTGGCGTGCCGGCAGCGGCAGGCGCCGGGGCGGCGCGCAGCAGCATGTCGGAGAAATAGTCGAGCGGATTGGCGCTGCTGCCCTCGCCCGCCTTGGCGCCGGCCGCCGCTGCGCCCGCCCCGACGGCCGGGGCAACAGCCGCCGCCACGCCGCTGCCCGCATCGATGGCGCCGCTCAGCACGGCGCGCGTGCCGCCCGCCAGCAGGGCCACGGTGACCAGGGTCGCCACGGCCCAGGCCAGCAAGCCGTGCGCCGTATCGCGGAAATGCACTTCATCCGTATGGATGGCGCTCCATTTCACGCGCAGGCGGCCCGCCATGTAGCCGCCGATGCCGGACGCGGCCAGCTGCATGAAGGCCAGCCAGGCGATGGTGGACACGCCGATGGCCGTCGCATTGAACGACCAAGGCGACACGGACGACAGGCCCAGGCCCACGCCGAGGATCAGCAGGATGAAGGACAAGGCGGCCGCCGCCGCAGCGCCCGCCAGCACGGCGCCCCAGGACACGCCCGGATTGTTCAAGTCCGAAACGGACAATTGTGTAGCTTGCATGGAATACTCCCTTGGTTGGTAATTGGTTTTATGCAGTGCTCAGGCAGGTGCGCCCATCAGCTGCTCCTTGCGCGCCGCCATTTCCTGGCCCAGCGCGTCGAGGTCGACGGCCGTGTGGCGCACCTTGGGAAACATGTCGTTTTCCTCTTCCTTGACGTGGTGTTCGATCTGCTCGGACAGCACCTTGACCTTGGCGTCGTACAGGTCGTCGGCCGGGTCCATCGCTGCGATCTGCGCGATGAGCTCCTTGGCGCTGGCGTGCTCGACGACGGCTTCGTCCATCAGGTCGCCATCGTGGATGGGACGGCGCACGGCCGGATAGAAGATTTCTTCTTCCAGCTGCGTGTGCACGGTCAGTTCCTGGCAGATCTGGTCGGCCAGCCTTTTCTTCGTCGCAAAGGAGCGGTCGCTCAAGCCTTCATATTCGGCAAACAGGGCCTTGACGGCCTTGTGGTCCTTCATCAATAAACTGATCGCATTCATGGCGCCTCCTCGTTGTAGATGAGGCAAGGATGCGCCACGGCGGCGCCAGCGTATGTGCGACGCCTTACACAATCTTGATTTTTAATACACTGCCTGCCTACTTGATGCCGTGGTGGTTCATCAGGTCGTACAGGGTGGGCCGGCTCACGCCCAGCAGGTCGGCGGCCCTGGCGATATTGCCGTCGGCCCGCGCCAGGGCGCGCACCATGACCTTGTATTCGGCCGCGTCGCGCGCCTGGCGCAGGTTCAGCGGTTCATCCGCGGGCGCCGCCTGGGCGCTGGCGGGCAAGCCCAGGTCGTCGGCGGCGATCTGCGGGCCGTCGCTCATGATGACGGCCCGCTTGATGCAGTTTTCCACCTCGCGCACGTTGCCGGGCCAGCCATAGCTTTCAATCAGCTGCAGCGCGCCGGCGCTGAAGTGCAGGCTGCCGCGCCCTTCGCTGGCGCAGAACTTGTTCTTGAAATGCTGGGCCAGCAGGGCGGCGTCGCCGGCCCGCTCGCGCAAGGGCGGAATGCGCAGGACGATTTCGCTGAGGCGGTAGAACAGGTCTTCGCGGAAACGCCCCTGTGCCGCCAGCACCTTCAGGTCCTGGTGCGTGGCGCAGACGATGCGCACGTCGACGGCGATCTCGCCCCGCCCGCCCACCCTTTCGATCACCCGTTCCTGCAGGAAGCGCAACAGTTTCGCCTGCAGCGCCATCGGCATGTCGCCTATCTCGTCGAGAAAGAAGGTGCCGCCGTGGGCCAGTTCGATCTTGCCCAGGGTTTGCCGGGCCGCGCCCGTGAACGCGCCCCGCTCGTATCCGAACAGCTCGCTTTCCAGCAGGTTGTCCGGGATCGCCGCGCAATTGATGGCGACAAAACGCTGCGCGTGGCGGCTCGACAGCGCGTGCAGGCCCCGCGCAATCAATTCCTTGCCGCTGCCCGAGTCGCCCAGCAGCATCACGCTGGCCGACGAGGGCGCCACTTTTTCCACGCTGCGGCACAGTTTGAGCATGCCGGGATCGCGGCTGACGATGCCGGCCAGGGGCGAATCGGCCTGCGTCTGCAGCATGCGGCGGTTTTCCTGCTGCATGGCGTGCAGGTAGAAGGCGCGGGCGATGACCAGGCCCAGCATGTCCGCATCGAAAGGCTTCTGGTGGAAGTCGTAGGCGCCCAGGGCGATGGCCTTCAAGGCATGCGCCCGCTCCTGGTTGCCCGACAGAATGATGACTTTCGTGTCCGGCGCCAGCGCGAGGATGTGCTGCAGGGTAGCCAGGCCTTCCGTGGCGCCGTCCGGGTCGGGCGGCAAGCCCAGGTCCATCGTCACGACGGCCGGCTGGTGGCGCCGCACCAGCGCCAGCGCCGCTTCGCGCTCGCCCGCCAGCAGCACCTCGTAGGCGTCAAAGCTCCAGTGCAGCTGCTTTTGCAGGCCGGGATCGTCTTCGATGACGAGCAGTTTTTGCTTGGCCATGCTTGTCCTTTCTGGTGTCACGCGGCGTGCAGGGGCAGGATCACGCGGAACGTCGTGCCCGCCTGCGGCGCGCTGCGCACTTCCAGGCTGCCGCCCACTTCGCGGATGTATTCGCGGCTCTCGAACACGCCGATGCCCATGCCCGCCGTCTTGGTCGTGTCGAAGGGCTTGAACAGCCGTTCGCGGATGAATTGCTCGCTCATGCCCTGGCCCGTATCGTCCAGCTCCACGACGGCGCTCTGGCGTTCGCGCAGCAGGCGCACGGCCACCGTGCCATCGCCGGGCGTCGCTTCGATGGCGTTCTGGATCAGATGGCCCAGCACCCGTTCCAGGCGCGCCCGGTGGGCCAGCACCGTCAGGCCGCCATCGACGATTTCCAGCCGCGGCGTGGGCGCCAGGCTGGCCTTGGCCGCCACGGCCTGGCGCAGCAGGCCATCGAGCTGCAAGGGCGCGGGCGCCTCGGCCGCTTCGCCCAGCGCCAGCTTTTGCAGCAGGGTCTTCATTTTCTGCACGGAATGGTCCAGGGTGCCCAGCATGTCTTCCTGGAAGGCGGGATTGGCGCGGTGCCTTTCCGCATTGCTCAATAACAGGGACAGCTGGAACACGAGGTTTTTCAGGTCGTGCACGATGAAGGTGGACATGCGGTTGAACGACTCGAACTGGCGCGACACCATCAGCGAGTCGAGCGATTCGCGGTGCGCCAGGTAGCTGGCGGCCTGGCTGCCGGCGATTTTCAGCACGTCGCGGATCTCCCAGTTCAGGCCGATGGGCGTGCGGGGCCGCGCCAGGGCGACAAACGCGAACAGCTGGCCGTGCAGCATCAGGGGCACCAGCAGCCACACGTCCGGCAGGGCCAGCAGCGCGGGCGGCAGGATCAAGCCGCCGTACTGGCGCGGATGCTGCCTGCAGCCGGGCACGTCGATCACCCACTGCCTTGCTTCGAGGAACTGGCACAGGGAACCGGACGCCGGCTCGCTCCAGGCCGGCGGCGGCCAGTTCCAGCTGGCGGCCGGGGCAAACTGTCCCTGTTCGCGCAAGATCCACAGGGCGCCGGCGCGGCTTTCCACCAGTTGCGCGACGGCCTGTATCGTCCGTTCGCCCAGGGCCGGCCCATCCTCGGAGAGGGCCCGCGTAAAGCGCAGCCATTCCTCGCGGTAATCGAAGATGGCATTATAAAAATGCTTGTTGATGCTGACCTTGAGCTTGGCGCGCAGGCTGCCGGAAAACAGCACGCCCGCCAGCAGCATTGCCGCGCCGCCCAGATAGGCCATCTGCATCAGCGCGCCCCAGGTGCCGCCGAAATAGCGCAGGTAATAGGCGCTGGCCGCCATGGCCAGCAGGTAGATGGCCGAGCCCAGCAGGGCCGCCGAGCGGTACAGCATCTGGCGCGAGACGGACAGGCCCAGCGCCCAGCCCGGATTGCGGGCCGCCGAGACGGCCAGCAGCGGCGCGCACAGGGCGTCGACGATGCCGCGCGCGGCCCAGATATCTTCATTGATCGCGCGGAACAGCAAGGCGTCGCTGTACAGGTAAAAGTCATAGGCAAACAGGCCGCCCACGCCCAGGCAGGCGAACTTGATGCCCCAGCGCGTCAGCGGCGGCGTGTTGCGGTACCACTGTTCCACCAGCAGCATGCCCAGCACGGCCAGCAGCAGCCGGCAGGCGCTGGCGATGATGCGCGCAGGCAAAGGCAGCGCCAGCCAGGACGAGGCCACGGAGCACAGCCACGGCGCCAGAGCGATGACGGCGATGCCCGCCACGATGGCGCGCAGGCGCGCCCGCGCTGGCGCCATCAGCAGCAGCAAAAAGACCAGCCAGGCCAGGGTGCGCAGCGTTTCCAGCGCATCGCCGGCCGGCGCCAGGCGCCGCTCCAGCAGCACCAGCACCACCGTGCCCGTGGCCCAGGCCCCCGTCGCCAGGCAGGCAGCCAGCAAGGCACGTGCATGCTGCCGCGCGCGCCAGTTGCTGATGAGCAGCAGTGCCAGGGCGAAAAACGCCAGCGAGGCGAGGCCGTGGCTGAGCGCCGCCGCGTCGGCCGCCGCCAGCCAGGCCGGCTGCGCCCGCATCATCGGCTGCCCTTGCCAAACAGCACCACCTGCACCGTGTCGAGCAGGATCAGCAAGTCGAGGAAGAGGCTGTTGTTCTTCACGTAATACAGGTCGTACTGCAGTTTTTTCACGGCATCGTCGACGGAGGCGCCATACTGGTAGCGCACCTGCGCCAGGCCCGTGATGCCGGGCTTGATGTTGTGACGAATGTTGTAGTACGGCACCTGCTCCTTCAATTGCTCGACAAAATATGCGCGCTCGGGACGGGGGCCGACAAAGCTCATCTCGCCGCGGAACACATTGAGCATCTGCGGCAGTTCGTCGATGCGCAGCTTGCGGATCAGCTTGCCCACGCGCGTGATGCGCGCATCGTCGGCCTGCGCCCACACGGGCTTGCCCTCGCGCTCGGCATCGCAGCGCATGCTGCGGAACTTCAGCACGTTGAACGGCAAGCCGTCGCGCCCCACCCGCTCCTGCTGGTAAAACACGGGGCCGCCGTCTTCCAGGCGGATGCAGACGGCCGCCGCCAGCATCACGGGCAGCGCCGCCAGGCAGATGACGCTGCTGGCGGCCAGGTCGAACAGGCGCTTCGAGGCGGCGCGGACAAAGCTCTGGTCGAAGCCGCCGCCATAGATCAGGTAGCTGGGCTGCAGGGAATCGATGCGGATCTGGCACGCTTCGCGCTCGAAGAAGGTGGCCGCGTCGATCACCTTCACGCCGCCCAGCGCGCATTCGAGCAGTTGCTTGGCGGGAAATGCGCCATTGCGCCGGTCGCTGACGGAGACGACGATTTCATGCGCATCGTGGCGCTGGGCCATGGCCAGCAGGGATGGTTCGGCCGGCAGCAGGGCCGTGGCCGGCACGCAGCGCTGCTCGCCCGCCACGTCGATGCAGCCCACCACCGTGAACTGGTGGAAACCGATCTTGCTGGCCGCCAAGTCCATGCATTCGCGCGCCAGGGCGCCGCCGCCTACGAGGATGAGGCGGCCCTCCATCAGCGCCGACTGCGAGGATTTGAACACCACCAGGCGCGCCAGCAGCACGCCGATGGCGCCCAGACCGAAGATCAGCACGCTGCCGCGCCCGAAATGCAGGGAGGGAACGAAGCGTATCAGCACGCTGAGCACGGCAAAGCCCAGCGCGAACGAGGGCAGGATGCGCAGCAGGGTGTTGCGGATGTCTTCGCGCGAACGGTGCTGGTACATGCCCAGCGCGCTCATGCTGAGCACGATGACGAGGGTGAAGATGGTGGACGACAGGTAGACCTCGCTCACCCGCACGAGGCGGCTGCCGTCCGCCAGCCATAGCAGGGACGTGAGGGTGGCCGACAGCAGCAGGATCAGGATTTCCAGCAACAGCAGGATAAACGCTGTTTTCGACACGTAATGGCTGAAGATGCGGATCATGGGACCTCCTGCGGCAAAAGGCACCGGGCCGCCCGCAAGGCGGTCTGCTGCCGGTCTTGCCATCATGGCGGACTGTTCCGCAAAGACATTGATGCGTCACAAGCTACTGCACAGCCTATCTTTCATCGGCAGAATTTATCTCAACACATTACCGATTGATGTGAAATGGACTATAGTATGCTTCCCCTAAACGAGATAAATGTCATGAAATTTGATGTAGCGATTGTCGGCAGTGGCCTGGCGGGTTTATCGGTTGCACTGCATCTGGCTGAAACGCGCACCGTCGCGATCATTTCCAAGCGCGCCCTGCTCGATGGCGCCAGCAACTGGGCGCAAGGGGGCATCGCGGCCGTCCTTGACTCGGGCGACAGCCACCAGCAGCATATCGAAGACACCCTGATCGCCGGCGGCGGCCTGTGCGACGAGAGCGCCACGCGCTACATCGTCGAGCACGGCCGCGAAGCGATCGAATGGCTGATCGAACAAGGCGTGCCGTTTACGCGCGACGCCTCGGCCGAACTGGGCTTCCACCTGACCCGCGAAGGCGGCCACAGCCAGCGCCGCATCATCCACGCGGCCGACGCCACGGGCCACGCCGTGCAAGTGACCCTGGAAGAAAAGGTGCGCTCGCATCCGAACATCACCCTGTTCGAACACCATTGCGCCATCGACCTGATCACCTCCGACAAGCTGGGCATGAAACCGGCCCAGCGCAACGCGCAGCCCCATTGCCACGGACTGTACGTGCAGGATGAGCAAACGGGCAAGGTGCTGACCTTTGCTGCCGAGCACACGGTGCTGGCCACGGGCGGCGCCGGCAAGGTGTATTTATATACAACGAATCCCGACACGGCCAGCGGCGACGGCATCGCCATGGCCTGGCGCGCCGGCTGCCGCGTGTCGAACATGGAATTCATCCAGTTCCACCCGACCTGCCTGTACCACCCGTACGCGAAATCCTTCCTGATCACCGAAGCCATCCGTGGCGAAGGCGGCTTGCTGAAACTGCCGCCCGAAGCGGGCGCGGCAGCAGGCACGCGCTTCATGCTGGCCCACGACGAGCGGGCCGAACTGGCGCCGCGCGACGTGGTGGCGCGCGCCATCGACTTCGAGATCAAGAAGCGCGGCCTCGATTACGTGCACCTGGACATCAGCCACAAGCCGGCCGAATTCCTCATCGAACACTTCCCCACCATCTATGCGCGCTGCCTGGAACTGGGCATCGACATCACCAAGCAGCCGATTCCCATCGTGCCCGCCGCCCACTACACGTGCGGCGGCGTCGTGACGGATTTGTCGGGCCGCGCCGACTTGCCCGGGCTGTACGCCGTGGGCGAAACGGCGTGCACGGGCCTGCATGGCGCGAACCGCCTGGCATCGAATTCCTTGCTGGAATGCATCGTCATCGGCCGCGCCTGCGCGCAGGATATCGAAAGCAAGGAAAAGCTGGGCACGCCCTACCTGCCCGACTGGGATGAAAGCCGCGTGACGGATGCGGACGAGGAAGTGGTGATTTCGCATAACTGGGACGAATTGCGCCGCTTCATGTGGAATTACGTGGGCATCGTGCGCACCACCAAGCGCCTGGAGCGGGCGCAGCACCGCATCGCCCTGCTGAAGGAAGAAATCGACGAGTACTACCGCAACTTCCGCATCACGCACGATTTACTGGAACTGCGCAACCTCGTCGACGTGGCCTCGATGATCGTCAACAGCGCCCTCTCCCGCCGCGAAAGCCGCGGCCTGCACTTCAGCCGCGACTATCCGGAAACCTTGCCCAAGGCGATTGCCAGCGTGCTGACGCCGCCGCATCGCTAGTCGACGAACACGACCGCCTGCTGATGCCGACAGCAGGCGCATCGTGCGATGAAACACGGCAGTGTGCCGCCATTTGCCACAGGCGGCCCCGCTGCAGGCATCGCGCAATCACCGAAACCCAACGCAAATGTTAAATAGGAAACTTTTTGATGCCATTGCGTCTGCCCCTGCAGAACAATCTTCAGCTCAGCGCTTCATGATTGAGGCGATTGGAAGTGTGACTGAGCAATTGCCTGCGCTTGCCAGGTCAGCGGCAACGGTGGCGTATCGATACATGACCGGTGCGGCGACGGCTGAGGAAGTCATCGCTGAGCGTGTACGCCTCTGGCGAGCAATCGAAGGGCGAGACCAGTCGGATGAGCCGGACGTTTTGAAAATAAGAACGGCCATATGCGTCTTGCATCCCATGGATAGTGGCGCTGCTGCCGAAACCTTGGAGTATTTTTTTGAATTCTGGCGGCAGGCAGGCTTGCCGCAGTCTGAGCTTGAGGCCGCTGCCCGGAACAGGTATGGAATTTGAGGTGGCTTCAAGCGGCCAGAAGCAGTCACAGACAGTGTAGCCAGAACGATGAATGGAAGTTACTAATGGTACGTCCACCTAAGAAATTGATTTACATTGCCACATTGTTTGTCATCGCGATGAGCACGGTATCCGCAGCGGAGACATACTCTAGAGCGAATTCGGCACAGGAAAGTAAGAACTTTGAATCCGCTCTTCGCAATGACTCGACTTCACCGTCATACGTGATGATCTCGGTAATCGACGCCAAGGCGACGTCGATGCGAACGGTGTGCACAACTGCCAACGTCCTTTTGGGGGCGATTCATCGTGAATACGATCTTCCATATGATTTACAGGGCCGAGCCAAGGCCGTAGAAATCGCCTTGTTGATCCCGACGCACGTTTTCCGTTTCACCAAGCAACAAGCAATCGACAACATCCCAGTCACATCGGCCGCCGATGTTGATGCCGCCCGCGCAGCTTTTTCGTCGTTAAGTGATGTCGAATTGAAAACTATGTTTTCATCGTTGTACTCGCGCAGACCTGCCAACCTCTCCCGCGACGCCACTGCCTGCGTTCTCATCGAACGAGGTTTCTCACCACGCATGGCGGACAGGTCCGCCCAGGTGTATGTTGAACCGCTCACCAATCATCCATGAACCGTTGAGATTAATTGTGACGTTGCATAATGCCGATATGGTCCAAGTCACCAACCCGTAAAAAAAAAGAAAAAGACTTCCACGCAAATGAAAGTGCGCCACCATCACAACCGGCAGCAGCCGGCGAGCCGGGGCGGACCGCTAGCCCTTGTCTTGAAGGCGCGCGATACCTGACCGTCGGCTATGCGGCGTAAGCAGCCGGCCACAACAGGCCCGGTCCGCCACAAATGGCCATGCGCCAAGGTCCCGTCCAGGCTGGCAGCGGTGTTTGACGCCAGCAGCACAGTGCTGCGACCGGACGAACCGTGGACGCCAACCAGTGTCATTCCCATACCTGTACCTGTCTCGCAAAAAAGGCAGGCCACGCATCAGTGATCGAACGGCCATGATTTTCCCTGTTCACGATTCCGGCATCTCGAACTCAATCCCATCCTCCGTGTACGACATTGTGGCGGAATGCCCCGTACACTCACCCTGCGGCTCGTCCGCCACATAGCGGCATTCGCTTTCCAGGCTGCCATCCGCGTGCCAGTGGCGGGTCCAGCCCTGGCGCTCGCCGTTCACGTATTCGATCAGCTGGCGCGGCTTGCCATCGGCATACCAGGAGCGCAAAGCGCCCTCCTCGCGGCCGCCCTCGTTCCACTGTTTCTGCACGAGCAACACACCTTGGGGGCTGAAACGCTGTTCGCTGCGCAGCACGTAATGGCCACTGTGCGTGCGCCGGCTGGCCACCTTGCCGTCCGGATAATATTCGACGCTTTCGCCGGCAGGCTTGCCATCGACATAGCTGCCCGTGCTGCGCACTTTGCCATCCGGGAAATATTCCGTGCCCGGTCCCGTCCTGATGCCGTTGACATACAGGCTACGGCTTTCCACGCTGCCATCGGGATAAAACAGCAGCAATTCCCCCTCCGCCTGGCCCTTGAGCTGCGTCATGCGCGTGCGCAGCTTGCCGTGCTCATCGAAGGTTTCCATCAAGCCATCGGCGCGGGCGCCGTTGCGGTAGGTGCGTGACTCGATCAGCTTGCCACTCTGGTGATAAGTCTGCTCCTCGCCCTCCTGCACGCCATTGCGCCACGTGCCGCGCATGGAAACCTGGCCGTCCGGATAGTAGCGGGTCTGCATGCCCTCTGGCACGCCGCGCCCGTCCTGCTCCACCTGCAGTTCGACCTGGCCATGCGGGTAATACATGCTGTAGTTGCCCACCAGCTTGCCGCGCAGGTAATCGGGGCCGTCGACCTGGCCCGACAGCCGCGTCGGCTCGCCTTCGCGCACGTGGAATACCGCGACTTGCCAGGTGCCCGGTGTCTTGCCTGGCGGCAGCGGCACGACGAGCGCATAGCGCGCATGCTCCTTCACTTCGCCGCGCCGCAGATTGTCGTTCAGGTACAGGCGCGCCTTGCCATCGGCACACGCTTGCGGCTCGCAGCCGCCCAGTTTGCTAACTTCGGGCATGGCCGCCGCTGCGCCCGGCGCCGGACACGACGGGATGCGCATCAGCAAGGGCGTCGCCTCGCGTATCAGCGGCGCCAGCTGCTGCTTCATGGCCGCGTATTGCGCCGCATCCAGCCCGACCGAACGGGCATCCATGCGCACCTGGCGCCCGCCGCAGCCGCTGTCGCTGGCCAGGGTCAGCACATCGCCACCAGGCGCCGCCGCGATGGCGCTGACGACCTGGCGCTGCTCGATCTCGGCGCTGGCCAGCGCCGGCCACAGCAGCATGGCGCCAAGCACGTGCTTCACAATGCGCGCCATGCCTGCTCCTTGCGTTCCAGTTCCTGCGATGGCAACGGCTCGCCGCAACCGCCCTGCGCCTTGCCGGCCACATAGCGGCATTCGCTTTTCAGGCTACCATCCTCGCGCCAGCTGCGGCTCCAGCCGTCGCGCCGGTCGTTCACGTAGTCGATCGATTGCTCGGGCTTGCCGCTTTCGTACCACGAGCGCGATGTGCCCTGTTCGCGCCATTGCGCATCCCAGCGTCGTTCCAGCACCAGCACGCCCTGGGGGCTGTAACGCTGGAGCTTGAGCAGCCCGCCCTTCTCGCCATACTGCTGGCGGCTTTGCACCTTGCCGTCTGGATAGAATTCCAGCGCCTCGCCCGTCGGTAAATCGTTGACCTGCGTCATTCTGGCGTGCACGGCGCCATCGGGGTAGTAATTCGTCGTCACGCCATTGGACTTGCCATCGTGCATTTCCGAGCGGCTGGAGATTTTTCCATCCGGGAAATACGTGAGCATCTCGCCTTCCATCTTCCCTCCGCGCAAGGTGTAGCTCGTGCTCGGCTTGCCATTTTCATCGAAGGTCTGCACCGGGCCGTCCAGGCGCTGGCCGTCGCGGTAGCTGCTCGTCTCGCGCAGCTTGCCCGTCGCGTGAAATTGCTGGTGCTCGCCCTCGGGCATGCCGTGGCGCCAGTTGCCGCGCAGCTCCAGGGTGCCGTCCGGATAATACTTGCTGCCGACGCCGTGCTGCCGGCCCTGCCCATCCTGCGCCACCTGCTTCTCGATCTTGCCATCCGGGTAGTACGTGACATAGCCGCCCACCAGCTCGCCGGAGGCATAATCGGCGCGGTTGGCCTGGCCGGACAGGCGCAGCTTGTGGCCGGCGACGCTATAGATATCGACCTTCCACGTGCCTGGGAGTTTGCCTTTCGGCAAGGGTAACAGCAGCACGTTGGGCGCCTGCTCCTGCTCGACGGGAAAGAAACGTTCGTGCAGGTACAGCCGCGCCCGGCCATCGGTGCAATCGGCTGGCGTGCAGGCGGCGATCTGGCGCACGATGGGTACACTCGCATCCTCGGGGCAATTTTTCAAGGTGACGAGCATGGGCGTCTTGCTGCGGATGTGCCGGGCCAGTTCGGCCTTCAGCGCCGCGTAAGGCGCCTCGTCCAGGTTCACCGAGCGGGCATCCATGCGGATCTGCCTGCCGCCACAGGCCGTCGTGCCCGCTATGGTGAACACATCGCCGCCTTCGCTGTCGGGTTCGGCAGCCATGCTGGCCAGCACCTGGCGCTGCACGATGTCCGCCTGCGCCATGCCCGGGGTCAGCAGGCAAGCGCCCAGCAGCGCGCATAAGGTCTTGATTTTCATGCCATTCCTTTAATTATCCGGCGCGACGGACACACCGCCCGGCGCGAAGCTGACGCGGCCATCGCGGTAGCGCACCAGCACCACCACCTTGGCATCGCGCAATTGACCGTGCTGCACGGCCGGCAAATAGGTCCAGCGCTTCACGCTGTCGAGCAGCACCTTGTTGAGCATGGGTTCCATCGGCAACTCGGCCGCCGCATGGCTGAGAGTGCCGTCGGCGGCAATCGTCAGGGTCAGGCGGTTTTCGCCCGTCGCATGCTTTTCGTCCAGCACGCCGTATTCAACCGTCGTCATCGTCTCGCGCAGCACGCCGCCGACCTGGTCGCGCAAGGGCGGCAAGGCTTTCAGCCTGGCCGCCAGCAGCGCGCCATCGGCCAGCGCCTTGTCCCAGCGCTTCTGGTAGGCGCCCGGCTGGGCCAGGCGCAGCACCCTGGCGGCCAGGTTCATGCGCTGCGCCATGCGCGCCACGCCATGGTCGGACGGCTGGCCCGGCTCGGCTGGCAAGGCGTGCTCCACCGCATAACGGTAAGCCGTCAGTTGCGCCAGCGCCACCAGGTTGGCGGCCTCGCGCTCGTCGCCGCCGCGCAGCAGGGCCGCCGCCGCGATGCCCAGCCAGGCCGTGCCATCCGTCGGGTGCGCCCACACGGCTTGCTCGAAGTACTGGCGCGCCGCCTGCCCTTCGTTCAGGCTCAGGTGCATGCGGCCCATGGCCGCCGCCACCAGATGGTCGCGCGGGTTCGCTTGCAGCAGATCAAGATAGCTGGCGACCAGCGCCGGCTCATAGCCGGGTACCCAGCCCAGTCCTTCCAGCAAGGAGGCACGCAGCTGCGCCTGCGTGCGGTCGCCGCCGTAGACAGGCGACTTTTCCTGACCGGAACGGTACAGCAGCTGCAAGCCCCGCGTGACGGCATCGTCGTCGCCCTTGCTGACCGCCTGCGACAGGCTGCGCACGGCCTTGCGCGCATCGGACGGCAGGAAGCCGGCCGCCTTGCGGGGGCGCCAGCTGAATGCTTCCAGGCCAGCCGCCCGGTCGGCCTGGGCCTGCAGCGCGGCCTGGTCCTTCGTTTCGTCGGACGAGGAAGTCCAGGCCGTAAAGCCGATCAGGAACAGCACGATCAGCACGACCACGACGGCCCAGCCCTTGCCCGTGATGCCGCCACTGCCAGCCAGGGGCATGGCGGCCGGCGCCTGCCCCGGCGCCGTGCGGCGGGAGCTGCGCGGCTGCGGCAAGGAACTCGGTTGCTGCTGCGCCTGCACGGACGCCTGCGCGGCCGCGGCGATGACTTGCTCGCGCGCGCAGGCGGCGCAGCCCAGGCCCGCGAAATGCTGGTGTTCGGGATTGACGACGCAAACAGTCAGCTTGCCGCCGCTGCGCTGCGCATAACCGCGCAACAACAGCGCCCAGTCCGCCGCCGATGGCCGCTGCCGTTTGGGGGATTGCGAGAACGCAAGGTCGAACATGGCGCGCAATTCCGGCGGCATCAGCGCGTGGCCGCTGGTGGCGTTGGGCGCCATATTCTTGTGGCGCTGCACGCCGTAGGCGTAATAGCCGTCGCGGATGCGGCCGGGAATGTCCGTGGGCGCCTGCGCATGGCCGGGCCGCCCGCTGTACGGGTGGATGCCAAAGTTGAGCAACTGGAAGATGACGACGGCCAGGGCGAACCGGTCTTGCGCCAGCTCCGCGCCCGCCGGCATGCCCTTGCGCTGGAATTCCGGCGCCAGGTAGTCGGCCGTGAATTGCTCGGCAGGAAAACGCTCCGCATGGCCCTGGATGCTGAAACCGTCGCAATCGAGCATGGCGATGTACAGCGAATCGCGGTAAAAGCGCAGGTTCACGGGCTTCAGGTCGACCACGTAATGCTGCTGCTGGTGCAGCGCGTCGAGGACGGCGGCCAGGTTGGCGGCCAGGGTCAGCTTGGGACCGAGGCCCGTGGGCAAGCCCGCCGCGCGCGCTTGCCGCTCCTGCATGATCTGTTCCAGCTCGGCCGTTTGCGCCATGTCCAGCAGGGGCATGACGAAACCTGCAAAGCCGCCCTGGCCGTCGAACGCGGCCGCCTGCGGCCAGGCGATCTGCACGTAGCGCTTGCCGTTTTCTAATTGATCGGGCAGCTCGGGCGACAGTTCCAGCATCGCTTCGAGCTTGCGCCGGTTGGCGGCCCGGTCCAGGTACGGGTGGTAGAGCTTGGCCACCTGCGCGGGCGCACCGGGCAACAGATACACGCTGCCCGCGCCGCCGCTCTTGATCAGCTTGCCGAGCACCAGGCTGCGCACCTTGTCCAGCCAGATCTTGCCGCCCGGACTCAAGCCGGGCGCGACTCCCTGCTTCCGGCTCATGCGCGCAAGGCCAGCAGCAGGGTCTTGTCGTCGCCCGTGATCTGGTGCGTACGCGGGTCGGCCAGGGTGGCCGCCAGCGCCGCATTGCCCAGCTCCACGCCCGCCACCGTACGCAGATAGCCTTGCACGGCATCCATGAAGGGCGCGTACAGGCCCGCATTGTGTTTGCTCATGGCAAAGGGCATGCAGCCGTCCGACATCAGCACGACGCCGCGCACGGCTTGCGGAATCGCAAGCAGGCGCAGCTGTTCGCGCCAGCGCGCGCCGGACAGGAAATAGGTTTCGTTGGCGTATTCGCCGTTGGCGGGCAGCGAGATCAGCTCGCCACCGTCACGCAGCTGCGCCACGCCCAGGCCATCGCCCAGGTGGAAAAAGAAGCCGCCATCTTGCCCCATGAGCACGCCCACCACCGTGCTGGCGTAGTCATCGAGGGTGGCGTTGGCGGCGCGGGCGATGTCGTCCAGCGCGGCGCGCACCTGCGCCAGCGTGCCCGCCAGCGCGCCGTCGTGCAGATCCTGCACGGTGGCGCCCTGTTCCAGCCGCCCGGCCAGCGCCTGCACGGTGTGCGCGGCAACAAACTGTGCGCCCTGCTCGCTCAGGCGAGCCGAACCGGCGCCGTCGCAAACGATGGCCACCAGAACATCGCCCACGACGGCGTGCGCGTGGGCGTCCTGGCAAGGGATGTCTTTATCCAGGTGCGCCTTGCCCGTGACGGACGCGCCGAACACGCGCCAGGTAGTCTGTACTGCGGTCATGGATCAGCGGGCTTTCACGTATTCACGACGGACCAGCCGTCCGTCGAGGCCAGTTGCGCCTGCGCGCCCGGGCGCGACTGCGACACCACCTGCATGCTGGCGCTCAGCCACAGGAACAGTTCGCGGAACTGCAAGCCTTTCAGCTGCTTCACGCCCCGCCCGCCCCGGCTGGAAAATTCGCCCAGGGTATCGATATTCGCGTGCTCGCCCACGCCGATGGGGAAGATCGCCACTTTATTGCCCTGCTCGGCCGCGCGCGCCTGCTGGGCGCCATGCTGCCAGCGGTCCGTCGGCTCGCCGTCGGACATCAAAAACAGCCATGGCCGCGTGTACGCCACGCCGGCGGCGCGGAAGCGCTGCTTTTCCTGCTCGATCTCGGCCAGGGCCAGTTCCACGGCCGCGCCCGTCGGCGTGGTGCCATTGGCGACCAGGACGGGTGCCGTGAAATCCATGGCGTCGCACCAGCTGCTGGCGACGACGGCTTCGTCGTGTGCGCCAAACTGGATCACGAGGATGCGCACGCGCTTGGACGCGATCACGTCGGACTTCAATTCCCGTTCCAGCAAGGCCAGGCCCTCGTTGAGCAGCGCGACGGGCTCGCCGTCCATGCTGCCGGAGCAGTCCAGCACGAGCACCAGCGGCGTGCGTTGTTCGGTGTTGTCGACCAGGGCGACGTCGGGGATCATTATGGAAGTCATGTGTTTTTGATAGAGTTGCGAAATAGCCTAGCCCGAGAGCTTACCCTATGGATATGTTTTCCATGCGTCCGATTGCATCGGATTCCGCTGGCCACCATGGGCATGATTCGTTTTCGCGAAAATTGTTGCGAGGATTGTTCAGCCTGCCTGACAGAACAGCTTACTTGCTTTGAAAACAACAACTGCGTACACTGATCCGTCCTGGCTCTCCAGCAGCAGCCATCGATTGCCACAGCATCAGGGTTCGCCAACAGGCTTCCTGTATCAAATGTCAACAATACTCTACTCGGCAGCCAATGCGCCTACGTCCATTGGAAGCTTCCTCGTCACCATGCCGCATGTCATCGCGGGGACGGCATTGCGGTGCGCGAGCGGGTACCGGAAGTGCCGGATCAAGGGGATGAGTGGGGCCGCTGGCCTGGATTCCGGAAGTACGCGCCAGCGATGAAAAATCCCGCTCGCTCCTGAAACGCCAGATGTCCGAAGGTCCGTGACGTCCATCGGCAGCCGGCCCCTCGCCCCCGCCCATTGCGGCAACGATGTCTTTGTACTATCTTGATAGATGCCACGCCAGATGGCCGCGCCGGACCCGTCCCGCACGAAGGCTGCCCGGTCCGTGCCGCATCGCAATCCTTATCCAGGCACGCGCCGGCGCTCCAGGCGATACTGCGCAACGAGCGAATGGGGACAGCATGACGGCGCCACTCCCGGCCCAGGGCCTTACGGGCGAATTGATAGCAAAGCTGCTGGAGGCGGCGGGCGACGACGCCTGCTGGCCGCAGCTGTGCCGCGACATCGCCCGCAGCCTGGACGCCGCCGGCGCCACCCTCACCCTGTACCGCGACGGGGCGCCTGGCCAGTTGCTGGGCGGAACCGCGCTGCCGTCCGGCGCGGGCCTGCCGCTGGGCGCCATGATCCCCATCGATGCGCGCAGCCTGGCCGTGCTGGCCATCTATCGCTGCCATGGGCCGCGCGACGACGATTGCCAGGCCGACACCCCATTGCAAGCCCTCGTGCCGCCGCTGCAGCGCGCCCTGCGCCTGCGCCAGCGCCTGCACGACGACAGCCTGGCCGGGCGCTGCGGCATGGCGGCGCTGGACGCCATGGGCGCGGCCGTGCTGCTGCTCGACGGCCAGCTCGGCGTGTTGTTCGGCAGCGCCGCCGGCCACGCCCTGCTCGATGCGCCCCTGCGGCAGGGGCCGCCGCCCGCGCTGGCGCGCGCCGTGCGCCTCGTCATCGCCAGCATGGACGGCGCGCCGCAATGCCAGTCGCTGCGCCTGCCGCGCAGCCAGGCCCGGGCGCTCGTGCTGACGGTGGCGCCATTTCCCGCCTGGCCCGTTCCCTGCGCCATGGTCATCGCGCGCGACCCGGCCCGCTCGGCCATGTCCGTGCCCGCCCTGCGCCAGCTGTTTGACCTGACGCAAGCCGAGGCGCAGGTGGGCAAGGCCCTGGCGCAGGGGGCCACCATCGGCGAAATCTCCGCCCGCTGCGGCATCAGCGTCAATACCGTCAAGACGCACCTGCACCACGCCTACCTGAAGACGGATACGCGGCACCAGGGCGAACTGATCGCCCTGATCCACGGCGCGACGGCGCACCTGGCCATGCTCGACGCTTGAGGCCGCGTCATCCGATCGGATGATGCGCGGCGCAACTCGCCTGCCTACACTAACAGGGCCGCCTGCCTGTGCCCTGCCCATGTGGAGCGCAGCGCGCACAGGCAGTCCGGCCTGGCTTTCCCTGGCATCCGCATCGACATCGCCGCGCCGGCAGCGGACGGCGCCACTAATCAAGGATGGGTAGAAAAATGAAAACATGGATACTCGCCGGCACCCTGGGCGTCTGCGCCTTGCTGGCAAATGCGCAATCGCTTCCCGACAGCCAGACCGTCGTCGTCCCGGGCGGACGCCTGCTGACGATCGAACTGCCGGCCCACCGCCACGTCATGAACCGGGAAGATTTTTCGCCGTTCCGCGGCGGCTACGAGCTGTCGAACGGGCAGGTGCTCTACCTGCGCAACGCCAGCAATGTCGGCGTCATCATGTATGCGCGCATCGACAATCAGGATGAACACCGCATCGTCGCCACCGCCAGCAACCGCTTCGTTGCCCTCGACCGGCAGCTGGCCATGCGCATCGACCTGCGCGACGACGGCAGCGTGGGCGGCGAAGTGCTGATGCAGGTACCGGCCGAGAGGCTGGTCAGCGGCGAGCTGGTGCCTGCGCACGTCGAAAACCTGAGCCTGGCCTCGCGCTGAAGAGGCACGGCGATGGGGCGGATGGCACGATGACGGGGCAGGCAGGCGTAGCCGCGCCACCCCGCCGCCGGAGGACATGGCAGCCATGAGCAAACAACTTTCCGTCCAGCAACAAAACGCGCAGGCGCTGGCGGCCATCCGCCAGACGGCAGCCTGGTGGCGCGCGCTGCCCCTGCCCGACGCCTTGCAGCAATGCGCGGCCAGCCACGGCGTGGCGCTGGACGCGGCCATCATGCTCGACCTGCAACTGGCCTGCCCCGGCCTGCCCGCCATCCACGGCACCTTGCTGAGCGCGGACGGCTGCTTTATCCGCTTCGAAATGGACCTGGACGACAGCCTGCGCCCCCTGCCCGGCAGCGTGGCATGGCAGGACATCAGCGCCGCCTACGACCAGGCCGAACACCGGCGCGGCACGGGCGTGGGCTACGGCGTGCTGTGCAAGCAAGTGCTGCTGGAAATGAATCACGGCGCAATGCCGCACGCCGCGCGCCAGCATCGGCCCGCTGACTGCCGGCAGCCGGTTCCTTGAACGTGCTGCGCTTGCTGACCGGCCAGTGCCGCCTCAACGATCGCCATGCAATATTTCAAGCTATCTCCATCGAATGAAGGAGGCGCGTCGTCAAACCTGCGCCTAGACTGGTTCCTGCCCGATGCCCGCGCGCATCATTCGCCATAGGCCGGCAAACAACGAGGACGACACCATGAAAACCATCATCCTGGGCACACTCCTGTGCCTCGCTGCCGCCAGCACGGCAGCTACCGCGCAGACCCTGCCGCCCGAACACACCGTCACCGTGCCGGGCAACGCCCTGCGCATCGACGTGCCCGCCCACCCGCGCTACATGATGCGCCAGGATTTCAAGAAATTCGTCGGCGCCTATGACCTGTCGAATGGCGGCACGCTGGAGCTGCGCCTCGGCGGCGCCGTCATGTATGCGCGCATCGGCAAGCAGGAAGAGCACCGCATCGTCGCCACCGACCGCAACGCCTTCGTCGCGCTGGACCGCCAGCTGAAGGTGCGCATCGACCAGCACGATGACGGCAGCGTCGATGGCGAACTGGTGATGGTGGTGCCATCGCAGAACGTGTCGGGCGCCGACATCGTGCCCTCCCGCGTGCAGACCATCGGGCTGGCATCGCGTTGAGGTGCGGATTGGCCTGTCGCGCTGCCATCGCGCGCGGCGCGGCCGATATCGCATGCTATCATCGCCGCCAAATTCATGAGACAAATGGCAACGGCACATGCGGCATCCCTCCGGCAGTCTATCCCTCTCCATGCTGCGGCGCGGCCTGCGCCTGCTGGCCTGGCCCCTGCTGGCGCTGGTCAGCGCCGCCTGCACCAGTACCATGCGCCATCCTGCCAGCGAGCCCACGCCAGTCGTCCTGCGCTTTACCTATGACGATGGCAAGCCCATGCGGCATGACGATTACCTGGCCCAGGCGCGCCAGCAAACATACGTCAAGCACTGCAGCAAGATAGGCAGCACCCGTGTCTGCGACGTCGGCTCGGATACCCTCTTCATGGGCGGCGACGCCCCGCTGGACGCCAACGGCGAAGTGCGCGTCACCCTGCACTCGACCGGTCCCATCGGCAACCATCCGACCACGCATTGCATCAAGGGCAAAGGCTACGTCTTTGATTCCGGCGACTGGCGACGCGGCCCGTTTCACCCCGGACAGGTGATCGAGATCCGCCACAGGATCAGCGAAGTGGACATGGCGTGCACCTGGTCGTCAAGCACGCCGCCGTGGTGGGGCAAGAGTTAAGCTAGCCAGCCCCAGTCGGTCTCGGCTGGCCCGGCTTTACTGCAGCTCGAACTCCGCAGGAGTCAAGCCCGGCTCGCGCGCGATCTTGCCAGCCACGCGTTGCTCGTTGGCATCGAAATTGCCGTCCGACGCAGCGACGGCGATGATCATGCGCGCCAGCAGGCGCGACGTCTCGATCAGGGCCGATCAGGCCATCGCGGCGTTGAGGAAATCCTTGTTCTTGTACTTCAAGGCCTCGGTTTTCAGTTCGCTGGCCTTGGACTTCAGCTTGGACAAAAAGGAATCGAAACTCATGGCGTACCTCCGGCTTGCTTGATTCATATCGAGCGGCAAGTCTTGCCGCCACCAGGGATGGTTGACGGAGCAAGCTTGAAATACAAGCAATGGAACCACGCCATACGCTCACTGGTGGCATTTATCTCACCCACAGGCAAAGGCCGGGGTCAGTCACTTCGTGATCGGCATATCCCCCACTGGTGGATATGCCCCCTGCAGGGACTGACCCCAGTTTTTGCCTTGGGGTGAAAAACTGCCGTCAGCATACAAATACACAAATCACGACGAAAACGAATTAACTTGAAAATTAACTTATTTGCAGTTGAAAAATAAGTAACTCCATGGCAGCATGGAATGACATTTTTCTTTACTGCAAGGTTGTGATGGACAAGCAATTGCTGTTGATTTGCGCACTGACATTTATCATCCACATTATCGGCACCCTCGCCTATTCCGTGCGCATCGCTGGCATCCGCACGCGGCGCATCGCCGTCTCGCTGGCCCTGTTCAGCATTCTGATGCTACTGTCGCGCACCTCGAATTCGTTTTTAGGACCATTCCTCGCCAAACGCGTGGAAACGGGCATCGACCAGCACGTGGCCGCCGGCACGCTGTTGGGCGACTTCCGCTGGCTGCTGTTCTCCGCCAGCCTGGCGACGATCGTCGGAGCAATACTCATCCCCACCTTCCAGCGCGCCTTCTGCCGCGCCGTCGAACACTTCCAGGTCCACAGGTCGGTACCGAAACTGCTGCTGCACGCCGTCTTCAAGGGCGGCCTGTCCTACCTCAAGACCTCCGCCAGCCTGCCCAAGCCCGCCAACGTCACGGGCCTGCGCCAACAATCCGGCGTTTCCCTCTCCATGACAGCCATGAACGTCATCGCCACGGCCCTGTGGACGGTCGGCGTCTTCGCCGCCCTGTACGCAGGCGTGCTCGACCCCAGCGTGCGCGTCACCTCCAGCACCCTCTCCTCGATCATCAACGGCGGCGCCACCATCATGATGGCCGTCTTCATCGACCCGCACATGTCGGGCATGACGGATGACGTCATCGAGGGCAAGATCGAGGAATCGCAGTTCAGGCGCGCGGTGGTGTGGCTGGTGGGAAGCCGATTGGCAGGGACGCTGATCGCGCAGTTTTTATTGGTGCCGTCGGCGGTGGTGATTGTGGGGGTGGCAAAGGGATTGTAAAAATATTGAAATACAGAAAATATATAATATTGTAATATTTTTAAAAATTGGGGGAAATCAATGATTAAAGCCATTAAAAAACTAAAAAATTTTGGGATATTTAAAAACTATACAAACAACCTCACACAAGACTTCGGAAAATATAACTTGATATATGGCTGGAACGGGACAGGGAAATCCACCCTATCCACTTTATTTTCATCATTAGAAAAAAAGACACCCCATCTGAAATTTATCGGATCTGAATTTTTAATAGAAACACATGATGGTAATTTGATTGATGAGAAAACCATATTAAATCACAATTTAAATATACAAGTTTTCAATCAAAAATTTATCCAGGACAACATAGATTCGGATAATTCAGTAAAAAGCATACTGCTTGTTGCAAAGGAAAGAATTGAAGATATAAAAAAACTTGATGCTTTAAAAGTAGAATTAAAACAAAAAGAAGATAAAGCAAAGTCTGACAAGAAAGCTTTGGAAAAATTAGAAGCTGACCAGTCAAAATTCATGACGGACAGTGCCCGTCATATCAAGACAGGTTTACAATCAATTGATACCAGTGATACGTATTATTTAAATTACGACAAAAGAAAACTCGACTCTTTCATCCAAAAAAACAAAGAAAAAATAGAAGAAAAGTCTTCCATACTAGAAAAACAAAAAATAATAGAGCATACAAACGCAGCAAAATCAGATAAATTGGCAGCTATAAGGTTTTCAAAAACTGATATCGATGTAGAATATTATAAGAAAGCAGCCGCAAGATTACTAGACTTGCTCAAAACAACGGCCATCAGTAAAACAATAAAAAGATTAACTGAGAATGGAGATATTCAAGCATGGATTCAATCCGGATTAAATATTCACAAATCGCATGATTCGGAAAATTGCGAATTTTGTGGAAGCAAAATATCAGAAGCCAGGCTAAATGAGATTGAAAATCACTTTAGTGAAGAATTTAAAATATTCAAAACGAGATTAGAAAGTGCAAATGAATGGTTGGAGAATCAACTTATTCCACAAGCAAGCTTTCCATTGCCATCCAATTTATATAAGGAATTTATCGACATTTATAAAAATGCCCTAGATGAAAATAAAATAGCAACAGAGAACATAAATAAACAAATAAAGCAATGGCAAAATTCACTCAATCTGAAAATTAACAATAGCTTCAGGTCAGACATAACAATAGCTGAAATAGACAGTGATTCGATATCATCACTAAACTCAACGTTTAAAAATATTGAAGAGATATTAAATAAGCACGATAAAAAAACAGATAATTTTTCAAGCGAAACAAAAAAAAGTAAAGAGGCCTTGGAGTTACATTACGCAGCCAATGAAATGATATCCTTTGACTACAAGAAAAAAGAAAATACAATAATAGCTGAAAAAGATTCATCAAAGAAAATATCAGAAAAAATAAATGAATTATCAGGAAATATAAAACTATTAGAACAATCGCTATCCAATGAATCCATTGGCGCCGAAAAATTCAATGAATCACTCCATAAATTTATCGGACGAAGTGAGTTATGCCTAAAATTCAATAAACAAAGAAAGGGATATGAGATAATTAGAAACAACGATGGGGCACATGATGGAAATTTGAGTGAGGGAGAAAAAACGGCGATAGCTTTCATCTACTTCATTACAAAACTTGAAGAAAACAATAATAAAATTAATGAAACCATAATTGTCGTAGATGATCCAGTATCAAGTTTTGACTCAAATCATCTTTTTCATTCCTACTCATTCTTAAAAAACAAATGTTTGAATGCAAAGCAGTTATTTGTTTTGACTCACAATTTTACATATTATAAATTAGTCAGAGATTGGTTTTATGGAACAAACAAAAACAGACTTCGCTCAACGCCTAAAAAAGATCCTATTTCTTTCTTTTATAAAATAGACACATCTCCAATCCTTCCACGAACATCAGTCCTAACAAATGCAGACAAGTCACTAACCGACTACAATTCCGAATATCATTACATATTCGAGAGACTATATTTTTACAAAGAAAAAGCTACCCTAGACCGCGACGAAGCATTTCTAACTGCAAATTTAGCCAGAAAATTAGTTGAATCATTTTTTACTTTTAAGTTTCCAAAAGGCCGATCCGACATAAGTACATTAATGGAAAGTGGTCTCAAAAATTGCATTATAACAACACCGGAAACAAAAGAAAAAATTTATCGATTCATTAATAAGTACTCGCATAGTGATGTTATAGAAGTAAATGAAGAAGCAGCGGAAAATCTTGCAGGAGAAAGCCATAGTGTTATTGGTGATATATTTAAATGGATCGAAGAGATAGACAAAGTACATTACAGCGAAATGGTTGAAGTAGCATCGGCACAGTAAGAATATAAAAATCAAGATTGCAATAAAAAAAGCCGCTGTCTCCCGACAGCGGCTTTCTCATTTCTACCCCAGTAGCAGCGTCTCGAACCAAGACGCCGCGCCGCAAGTAACGTAACTAATTACCCCACAAACTTCCGTGCATTCCTGAACATGCGCATCCATGGCGAATCCTCGCCCCATGCTTCAGGGTGGTAGGACTGCTGGACGCTGCGGAACACGCGCTCCGCGTGCGGCATCAGGACGGTGAAGCGGCCGTCTGGCGTGGTCACGGAGGTGATGCCTTCCGGCGAGCCGTTCGGGTTGTATGGATACGCTTCCGTGGCGGCGCCCTTGTTGTCGACAAAGCGCATGGCTTTCGTGACCTGGGTGATGTCGCCCGTTTGCGAGAAGTCGGCGTAGCCTTCGCCGTGGGCGATGGCGATGCCGGCTTGGGTGCCGGCCATGCCGTTGAAGAAGATCGATGGGGAATCCATCACTTCGACCATGGCAAAGCGGCCTTCGAATTTCTCCGACTTGTTGCGCGTGAACTTGGGCCAGGCGTGGGCGCCTGGGATGATGGACTTCAAATTGCTCATCATCTGGCAGCCGTTGCAGATACCCAGGCCGAAGCTGTCCGTGCGGTTGAAGAAGCGCGCGAACTGTTCCGCCAGGCTGGCGTTGAACAGGATGGTTTTCGCCCAGCCTTCGCCCGCGCCCAGCACGTCGCCGTAGGAGAAGCCGCCCACGGCGATGACGCCCTGGAAGTCGTCCAGTTTCACGCGGCCCGCAATCAGGTCGCTCATGTGCACGTCGACGGCAGTAAAGCCTGCCTGGTGCATGACGTAGGCCGTCTCGATGTGCGAATTGACGCCTTGCTCGCGCAGGATGGCGACACGGGGGCGCACGCCGGTGGCGATGAATGGCGCGGCGATGTTCTCGTTCTGGTCGAAGGTGACGATAGGCGACATGCCCGGGTCTTGCACGTCCAGCAGGCGGTCGTATTCGGCGTCCGCGCAGGCCGGATTGTCGCGCAGGCGGGCGATGCGCCAGCTCGTTTCGCTCCACAGGCGGTGCAGGTCCGCGCGCGGCTGGGTGTAAATGAGCTTGGCGTCGCGCGTGAATTCGATCACGTCGCGGTCGTTCAGTTTGCCGATGATATGGCTGCAGGCGCCCAGGTTAAACGTGCGCAGTACGTCCATGACGAGCGACTTTTCTTCCGCGCGCACCTGGATGACGGCGCCCAGCTCTTCGCTGAACAGGGCGCGCAGGGTCAGTTCGTTGCGGCGTTCCGCCACCTGGCCGGCCCAGTTCTTGGCGTCGCCCCAGTCGCTCGAGTGCTCGCCTTCCATGGTCAGCATGTCCAGGTTGACGGACATGCCCGTGTGGCCGGCGAAGGCCATTTCCGTCAGGGTGGCGTACAAGCCGCCGTCCGAACGGTCATGGTAGGCCAGCAGCTTGTCGTCGCTGTTCAGCTTTTGAATGGCGGCGAAGAAGCCTTTCAGGTCTTCCGCGCTGTCCACGTCCGGCGTGGCGTTGCCCAGCTGCCCCATGACTTGCGCCAAGGCGGAGGCGCCCAGGCGGTTCTTGCCGCGACCCAGGTCGATCAGGATCAGGGACGTGTCGCCCTGGTCCGTTTTGAGCTGCGGCGTGAGCGACTTGCGCACATCAAGAACGGGCGCGAACGAGGAAACGATCAGCGACACGGGCGACGTGACGGATTTCGCCGCGCCCGTGCCCTCGTCTTTCCACGTCGTGCGCATCGACAGCGAATCCTTGCCGACGGGGATGCTGATGCCCAGCGCCGGGCACAGGTCCATGCCGACAGCCTTGACCGTGTCGTACAGGGCCGCGTCCTGGCCAGGCTGGCCGCAGGCGGCCATCCAGTTGGCGGACAGCTTGATGTCGGAGATGTCGGCAATCGCGGCGGCGGCGATGTTGGTGACGGCTTCGCCCACGGCCATGCGGCCGGACGCTGCCGCGTCGATGACGGCCAGCGGCGTGCGTTCGCCCATGGCCATCGCTTCGCCCAGGTAGCCCTCGAAGCTCATGGTGGTGACGGCGCAATCGGCCACCGGCACTTGCCACGGTCCCACCATCTGGTCGCGCACGGTCATGCCGCCCACGCTGCGGTCGCCGATGGTGATCAGGAAGGATTTGTCGGCCACGGTCGGCAGCAGCAGCACTTTTTGCGCCACATCAACCAGGTCCATGCCCGTCAGGTCAATCGCCGGGAAATCGTTGGCCACGTGGACCACGTCGCGCTGCATCTTTGGCGGCTTGCCCAGCAAGACGTCCATCGGCATGTCGACCGGTTCGTTGCCCAGTTCCGGGTCGATCAGCTTCAATTGACGCTCTTCGGTGGCCACGCCCACGGCGGCGAACAGGCAGCGTTCGCGTTCGCACATGGCTTTGAATAATGGCAGGTTTTCCGGCGCGATGGCCAGGACGTAGCGTTCCTGCGATTCATTGCTCCAGATTTCCTTCGGCGCCATGCCCGATTCTTCCAGCGGGATCTTGCGCAGGTCGAAAATCGCGCCGCGCTTGGCGTCGTTGGTGATTTCCGGGAAAGCGTTCGACAAGCCGCCCGCACCCACGTCGTGGATGGAGATGATCGGGTTGTCCGCGCCCATTTGCCAGCAGGCGTTGATGACTTCCTGGGCGCGGCGTTCCATTTCCGGATTGCCGCGCTGGACGGAGTCGAAGTCCAGGTCGGCCGTGTTGCTGCCGGTCGTCATCGACGAGGCGGCGCTGCCGCCCATGCCGATGCGCATGCCCGGGCCACCCAGCTGCACCAGCAGGCTGCCGACGGGGATGTCGTTCTTGTGCGTGTGCTGCGCCGAGATATTGCCGATGCCGCCAGCGATCATGATGGGCTTGTGGTAGCCGAAGACGGCGTCTTTGTCCGTGCCGACGTTCTGTTCATACGTGCGGAAGTAGCCGCCCAGGACTGGACGGCCGAATTCGTTCGAGAACGCGGCGCCGCCCAACGGACCTTCGATCATGATCTGCAGTGGCGAAGCGATGCGTTCCGGCTTGCCGTATTGATCTGCCTCAGTACGCGACGCCAGCGGCGCCGTCACGGAAGCGGCCGTTTCCCAGCTGCGCACGGCATCCGGCAGCGACAGGTTCGACACGGTGAAACCGGTCAAGCCAGCCTTCGGCTTGGCGCCGCGGCCCGTCGCGCCTTCGTCGCGGATCTCGCCGCCCGCGCCCGTGGAGGCGCCGGGGAATGGGGAGATGGCCGTCGGGTGGTTATGCGTTTCCACCTTCATCAGGGTGTGCGTCAGTTCGTTTGACGCCGCATATTCGTGCTTGTCGCCGCGCGGGTAGAAGCGCGAGACGGTGGCGCCTTCCATGATGGACGAGTTGTCGCTGTAGGCGACGACGGTGCCCTTCGGCTGCAGTTCATGCGTGTTCTTGATCATGCCGAACAGCGATTTCGGCTGTGCCACGCCGTCGATGGTCCAGTCGGCGTTGAAGATCTTATGGCGGCAATGCTCGCTGTTCGCCTGCGCGAACATCATCAGTTCCACGTCCGTCGGGTTGCGGCCGGCCTTGGTGAAGGCGGCGTCCAGGTAGTCGATCTCGTCTTCCGACATCGCCAGGCCCAGCTCGACGTTCGCCGTTTCCAGCGCGGCCTTGCCCTGCCCCAGCAAGTCGATCGATTCGAGCGGACGCGCTTCCAGGGTGCGGAACAGGTCCTTGGCGTCGTCGGCGCTGCGCAGCACGGATTCCGTCATGCGGTCGTGCAGCAGGTCGGCCACGGCCTGTACTTGCGCGTCCGTCAGTTTGCCGGCGCCGATGGCGCTGCCCAGGATGCCCGATTTCAGGTTGATGCGGAAGGCGATGCCGCGCTCGACGCGCTTGATGTGCGCCATGCCGCAGTTGTGCGCGATGTCGGTGGCTTTCGAAGCCCACGGCGAAATCGTGCCGAAACGGGGGATGACGAAGAATTCTTCGGCGGCGCCTTCCGTATTGTCGGCCTGGGCCGGCTCGCCGTACGTCAGCAAGGCGCCCAGGCGCGTGCTGTCGTCGTTGCTGAGAGGCGCGCTGGCATCGATGAAATGGACATAGCGTGCTTGTACGGCAACAATCGCAGGCGAGACGGCTTGCAGTTGGCTTAACAGACGGTGGCTACGGAAATGGGACAGGGCATTGGAACCCGGCAGTATCAACATGGTTGGAAGGTGGTTGATGCAGCGTGGCTGCGGGTTAAAGGTAGGTATGACAATATCTTTCGTACGGCAAATTTCCTTTGCGCGCATTATACCCGTTTTACCCCTGCTTTATGACCGGAACTTATGGCTTTGCGGCCATGTTGCCCGTGGAACGGGCAGTTTTTGCCAACTTGCAACAAGCTGCGCCGGATCGTCAGGCGATCACGTAGCGGTTCTTGCCCTGGCGCTTGGCCAGGTACAGCGCCTCGTCGGCCAGGCGGTAGCTGTGGCCCAGCTCCCTGCCCCGGTCCAGTTCCGCCACGCCCACGCTGATCGAGACGAACTGCACGGCCAGGAAGCCCTGACTGACGGCCTCGACCAGGCTGCCGGCAAAGGCGCGCACCTGTTCGCGGCTGCCCGCGTAGACGATGCCGAACTCCTCGCCGCCCAGGCGGCCGCACAGGTGGCCCTGCGCCTTGTCGGCGATGATGGCCGCCGTGCGCACGAGCACGTCGTCGCCCGCGTCGTGCCCCTGCTGGTCGTTGATGGTCTTGAAATCGTCGATATCGATCATCAGGAAATACAGGCTGCCACCCTGGGACGCGCCATGCATCTGCTGGGCCCGCTGGGTGAACATGCGGCGGTTGTTCAGGCCCGTCAGGCCATCCTGGAAGGCCAGCCGCGTCAATTCCACCCGGGAGTGATAATTGCGCAAGCGCAATAAACTGAAGCTCACGTTCAGCGCCAGGCCGAACAGCACGCTGACGACGATCATCAGCGGCACCCACGATGCGTCGGGCAGGCCTGCGTTGACGGGATAAAGGCCGTGGCCCACGTTCCACCACACGCCCGCCACCACGGCCAGGTAGCTGAGGCCGCCATTGAAGATGGAGGCGATGGCCAGGGTCATGAAGACGCCCACGGGCAAGACCCAGAAGCTGGCATGGTGGACGGCGTCGGCCATGGTGCGCAGGCCGAAGGTCAGCGCCAGCACGGCGCAGGCGCCCGTGACGGTCAGCACGGGCAAGGTGGTGCAGCGGTAGCGCGCCACCAGGCTCATCAACATGCCCGCCAGCGCCAGCCAGGCGTGCGTCAGGTTCGGATGGTAGGCGGGCGGCATCAGCAGCCAGGTCAGGCTGAAGGCGACGATGCCCAGCAGCTGCGTGACGAGGCCGACGCGGTGCAGTTCCGCAAAATACGTGTGCTGCTGTTCGCTGTTGCCGCCAAACGCGAGGGGGACGGCGACGCGCCGCAGGGTAGAGAAATCTGGAAAACGCATGGCGGGTTCGACACAATAGTGAGACGCGGCGCCCGGTGCAGCCTTGCGCAAGCCTGGCCACCAGATAGCGCGGCAATCAACATTAGTTGTATTTAGGATACTATCATGCAAGTGAACTATCTGTGCGGGAATGTGGCGGCCACGGCCGATTTGCCGGCCTGTGCCCCGATGAAATACAACGCCGCCCTGCCCTGCGTTCAATAGCTTGCATTTTGCTGGCAGTGTCGGGCGGCTTTGCAGTATGCTGATAAAAACAATTCTGCCAGGCACCGACAAGAATGGCGCCGCGGATGACCGCACAGATGAACGAGAGCTGAACAATGCCAGAAACTAGCGACTTATCTGTCCTGATCGTCGACCCGAACCCCAGCATGCGGGGCAATCTGCACAATATGCTGAACCAGGCAGCCATCACCAAGGTGGAATATGCCGTCAATGCCGGCACGGCCATCCGCCTGCTGACGAAAAAACCGTTCGACATCATCCTGTGCGAATACGACCTTGGTAGTGGCACGGACGGCCAGGACGGCCAGCAGCTGCTGGAAGACTTGCGCCACCACAAACTGATCGGCCTGTGGACCATCTTCATCATGCTGACGTCCGAAGCCATCCACAGCAAGGTGATCAGCGCGGCCGAACTGGCGCCGTCCGACTACATATTAAAACCGTTTACGGTCGACGTGCTGAGCGGGCGCATCGCGCGCGCCATCGAGCGGCGCGCCATCTTCCTGCCCACCTACCAGCTGATCGACAAGGGCGACCTGCGCGAAGCCGTGAAAAGCTGCCGCGCGGGCGAACTGCAGCATCCGCGCCTGGCGCCCGACTTTGCCCGCCTGCGCGCCGAGCTGCACCTGACGCTGGGCGAGTGGCGCGAAGCGGAACAGATCTACGCCGACACCCTGGCCACGCGGCCCATGGCCTGGGCCCACCTGGGACTGGCGCGCACGCTGTTCGAGCAGCAGCGCCACGAAGAGGCGCAGGAGGCGCTGCTGGAACTGGTCGAGCAGAATCCCCGCTTCATGGCCGCCTACGACTTGCTGGCAAGAAACCATGAAGCCATGGGCCAGCAGCTGCAGGCGAAGAAGATCCTCGAGGACGCCGTGGCCATTTCGCCGCACATGGTGCGCCGCCTGCGCCACCTGGGCGGCATCGCGTTTGACACGGGCGATATCGGCGCGGCCGAACGGGCCTACAAGCAGGTGGTGACGAAAGCCAAATATTCGGAATTCCGCGACCCGGAAGACCACGTCAACCTGCTCAAAACGCTGGTCAAGAAGGGCGATGCGCCGCAGGCGAGCGGCGTGCTGCGCGACATGGAGCGCTCGCTGCGGGGCGGCGCCAACGTGGAAGCGTGCCGCGCCATCTCGGCCGCCATGCTGCATGAACTGTCGGGCAACGACATCGCCGCCGCCAGCGAACTGCAGCTGGCCGCCGCCGCCCTCGACGGCGCGCGGGGCCTGTCGACGCAGCTGAAGGTGGGCCTCGTGCAAAGCTGCCTGAAAAACAACCTGGAGCAGGCCGCGTCGGACGTCATGATGAAGCTCGTCAACGAAGCGGACAGCGACGTGACCATGGAAGCGGCCGTGGACGTGTTTGAAAAGGCGGGCCGCCATGACCTGGCGCAAGGCATGGGCCAGCAGATCACGAACCAGGTGCAGGAACTGATGCAGGATGCGGCCAGCAAGTCGGAAAGCGGCGAATTCAAGGGCGCCGTCTTCGTGCTGCGCCAGGCCCTGCGCAAGACGCCGGGCAACCTGCCTGTGCTGTTCGCCTCCGTCGACGCCATCTTGCGCCAACTCAACATGTTGGGCTGGGAAGCGCCGCTGGCCGAACAGGCGCAGCACCAGATGCAGGTGATCCGCAAGATCGACCCCAAGCATCCGAAGCTGGAGTCGCTCCGGCAGCAGTATGCGGCCACGCAGCACAAGTATGGTATTGCGACCTGACTGCTGCCCTTGACTACGCCATAGCCGTGCAGGACATGTAGCTTGCCTGGCGCCCGTTTTCGGCTCTATTGATGGAAAAACATGACGAACGATGAGCAGGGAACGCCGGACGACAGCGCCTGTATGGATGGCGCGCCGAAGGCCGGCCAGGGCCTTGCGGCACACGCCCAGACGCCGGTGAGAGGGGAAGCGCCCCCGGTGCCGGCATCGGGCGTCGATTCAGGCAAGCAAGGCGGCATCGCCGCCCCGGTCGCGGGCGATTGGCAGCCATCCGACAAGTCGCTGATATTTGCGACTGGCAAGATTGGCTATGACTTCGGCACCCAGGCCCGCATGGATCATTTTATCCAGTCGATGGAGATGGATCAAAGCCCGTTCAATGCCGGGGAATTGCTTGATTTCCTCGCAAAACGCGAAGCCGAAACGCGCATGCTGATTTGGACCTTGAATATCGATATGACGCAGGTGTACGCGATTGAACCAGGCGAACCATTCGCCCGCGATACTTATGCGCTGCTCACCAGAGCACTGGAAGGCCAGCTGAAGGGTGACGGCAGCACCGCTTCTATCGCGCGCGCTTCCATCCCTGGCTATTTGACGAAATCGGTGCGGCTGTACTCGGGCCGAGTGGTGCCGGTCGTGTCGGCGCTGGCGTGCGGGTTGCATTACCATGATGTCGATAAGGTGATAGGGGACGCGGTCAAGGTAGCGGGCGCCAACCTGCCCCCTGAGCGGGTGGCCAAATTGCGCAGCGGCCTGCGCGGATTCCTGAACCAGCTCGACTACCATGTGCGCAACATGGGCATGTGGTCATCCGACCGCGCCGTCAATTTCGTCGCCCTCAATGCCGTGACGGTCAAGACGTTCGCACAAGATCTGCTTGCCGACAGTAGCGGCGGCATCCGGCAGCTGGACCGAATCACCGTCGAGAAAAGCCCCTCGTGCCGCCCGGATTCCGATTACTGGGACGTCAAACTGGCTTTCGTTGATCCAGAAAACTACCGCCGTGCCATGCGTATCGTCTGCTACACCATCGACGTCAGCGATGTCATTCCCGTCATGATAGGCGAGCCGAAGTCGTGGGACACAAGTAAGGTCTGACAGGCGAGCCATTCTTGCCGATCAAGGTTGAGCGCCTGAGCTTAGGCGCGATTGACACGCCAGCCTTGGGTCGCAGGCAGCTGCATACGGCAGCGAGCGACAGGATGGCGGGCGGCTTGCTGGCAGGACGATGCTCTTGCTGAAGCAGTGATGCACGATGGGCGCCTGTTCCCTGTCACTGCTCGCCTTCCGGCGTCGCCATAGGTCGGGCAACTATTGTCGGATGACCGCCCTGCGCTCCACCCGTGCCACCACCAATTCAATCAGCTCCGCGATCAGGGGCCGGAACGCAGCGGCGCTGCCGCCCTGCCCCAGCATGACGGTGCGCGTGGTCAGGTGCGAGAAAACGGCGTCGAAGAGGATCTGCGGCAGGTTGGACAAGGACGTGTCGGGCGCGATGCGGCCCTGGGCGCGCTGCTGCTCCAGCAGGCGCAGGATCAAGGCGTGCCACACTTGCGGGCCGTGCTCGTACCAGGTCTGGCCCACGGCCGGCACGGCGGCGGCGCCCGTGACGACGAGGCGGTAAAAGTCCACGTGGCGGGGGCTGGTGACGACGGCCACCAGTTCATCGAGGATCAATTGCAAGCCCTGCTCCAGGCCGACTTGCGACGTATCGAGCTGGCGCAGCGCGATGATGAAATCGGCGCACAGGTATTCGACCACGGCCACCAGCAGCTCCTGCTTGCTGCCGAAGTAGCGGTAGGCCGTGGCTTTCGAGCCGCCCGCCGCCGCCACGATAGCGTCCATGCTGACGCCATCGTAGCCGGAGGCGAGGAAGAGGTCCGCCGCCGCCACCAGCAGCTTGCGCCGCCGCTCCTCGCTTCGGGTCGTCGGGGAAGCGGGAACGGTGCGCAACTGGGGCATGAAGCAAACTCTTACGGTGTCGTGGGAAGCGCGTATGCTATCACGTAATCTCCCCGGTCCGGGCTCTGGCGGGCGCCGCCCGCGACCACCACGACGTACTGGCGGCCCGACTTGGGCGACACATAGGTCATCGGCGTGCCTTGCGAGCCGACGGGCAGGCGCGCCTTCCACACTTCATGGCCCGTGGCGATATCCATGGCGCGCAGGTAGTAATCCTGCGTGCCCGCATAAAACACCAGGCCCGATGCCGTGCTCACGCCGCCGCCCAGGGTCGGCATGCCCAGCGGGATGGGCAGGCGCGCGCGCATGCCGTTGATGACGGCGTCCTGCACCGTGCCGGCCGGACGTTCCCACACTTTCTTCTGCGTCTTGAGGTCGATGGCGGCAAACACGCCCCAGGGCGGGCTTTGACAGGGTATGCCCAGCGGCGAATTGAAGGCTTTGTGGTCGATGACAAAGGGCGTGCCATCCATGGGATAGGTGCTGCCCACGCCGTGGCCCGACGTCAGCTTGGCCACGTCCACCGTCTCGCGCGGCACCAGCTTGACCACTTGCGGCATGCGGATATCGTTGACGAACATATAGCCATTGCTTTCATCGACGGCCGCCCCGCCCCAGTTGAAGCCGCCGTAGTAGCCCGGATAGATCAGGGTTTCACGGGTAGCAGGCGCCGTGAACTCGCCCTGGTAATTGAGCTTGCGGAAGCGGATGCGGCAGGCCAGCTGGTCGAAGAAGGTGGCGCCCCACATGTCGCGCTCCGTCAGGGTCTCCGCGCCCAGGGCCGGCATGCCGGTGGAGTATGGCTGCGTTTTTGCCACCCAGTCGCCGGCCGCGTGCTCCTGCGGCACGGGTTTTTCCACCACGTTGGCGATGGGCTTGCCCGTGCGGCGGTCCAGCATGAAGATCTGGCCACGCTTGGTCAGCTGCACCAGCGCGGGAATCGTGCCGCCCTTGCCGTCCGGGACGTCATACAGGGCCGGCTGGGCGGCCACGTCGTAGTCCCAGATGTCGTGGTGGACGGTCTGGAAGGTCCAGCGCTCGCGGCCCGTGGCCATGTCGAGGGCGACGATGGCCGACGAGTATTTCTCCGTCAGCGGCGGGCGCTTGCCGCCCCAGAAGTCGGGCTGCTCGTTCCCCAGCGGCAGGTAGACCAGGCCCAGGGCATTGTCGACGGCGGGCGTGGACCACATGTTCGGCGTGCTGCGCGTGTACGTCTGCCCTTCCGGCGGCAGCTTGGTGATGGCCGGATTGCCCAGGTCCCAGGCCCACACCAGCTCTCCCGTGTCGGCGCTGTAGGCGCGCACGACGCCGGACGGCTCGTCGACGGAGCGGCCGTCAAAGACCCAGCCGCCGAGGATGATCAGGTTGCGCGCGATGGTCGGCGCCGACGTGTAGGCGTAGTACGGCACGTTGGCGCGCACCTTGCCCAGGCCCGTCATCAGGTCGACGGAACCCTGGTCGCCGAAGCCCTCGCACAGCTTGCCCGTCTGCGCATCGATCTCGATCAGGCGCGCATCCATGGTCACTTGCACGATGCGTTTGGCGCACACGCCCGCCTGCGGCGCGCCGGCCGCCTGCATGCCTTCGAAACGGAACGGCTTTGCCACCGCGGCCGGCTCGTAGTAGCCGACGCCGCGGCAGCGGTTCCACGTCTTGGTGTTGGCGGGACGCGAATCGTAGCTCCAGCGCTCCTTGCCCGTGTCCGCGTCGAGCGCGACGACCTTGCTCGTCGGCGTGCACGTGTAGACGGTGTCGCCGATCTGCAGCGGCGTGTTCTGCGATTCCGACGCGCCTTCGGCCAGCTCGCCCGTACGGTAGCTCCACGCCACCTGCAGCTGGCCGACGTTCCGCTTGTCGATCTGCGTGTACGGGGCGAAGCGCGTGCCGTGCGGCCCATAGCCATAATGCGCCCAGTTGGCGCTGCCGTCATTGACGGCCGTCACGGCATCCTGCTGCGGCTGCACGGTGGCTTCCAGCACGCCGTGCGGCTTGAACATGGAAGCGAAACCGGCCGCCAGCACGACGGCGAACAGCGCGGCGAAACCGCGCGACTGCCCCGGACGCGCATTGCGCGCCTGTCCCTGCAGCCACGGATGCACGAGAGCCGCCACGAGGCCAATGACGAGCAATGGCGCCAGGCGCGGCACCATGGGCCAGAAGGCGAAGCCGATTTCCCACACGGCCCAGATCAGGGTGCCGACGACCAGCACGGCGACGACGGCGCTGGCCAGCCGCTTGCGGCGCAGGTACAGCACGCCGGCGAGGAGCAGGCCGAGACCGGCCAGCAGGTAATACCAGGAACCGCCGAGGGTAATGAGTTCGATGCCGCCGGCCGCCAGGGCCAGGCCGGAACATCCCAGGAAAATCCCGAAAACCGCCAGGGCAATGCGCTTGCCCCTGGAGACGGGCGGGATCGCCGCCGTTCCATTCTTTGTTGTAGTGTCCATTTTTTATCCAAGACGCCTCCCCTGCCCAGGCACGGGGATGGCTGATTGTTCAAATCTACGTAGTGAAACTGTACTGTACGGTTTCATTTTATGCCGATTTTTGACGCAAGGAAAGAAAAATTGACGCAGAAGCTTGATTTTGGGATGGGATGGGACGGGAAGATACGGTGGCGGAGGCGCTGTTCAGGCTTTGGCTTTGGCTTTGGAGCAAGCGCCGCCGGAACGCCCGAAAAATGCCCAGGGCTAGGCGCCGCGTCGAAGACAGTACGAATAGTACGGCGAGACGCGGCAACAACGCCCTGGGCTTTTTCTCGGGTGTTCCCCTGTTATTCCGCGAGCGACGCCATGTCGATGACGAAGCGATAGCGCACATCGCTCTTGACCACGCGCTCGAATGCCTCGTTGATATCCTGGATGCGGATGATCTCGATGTCGGAGACGATATTGTGCTTGCCACAGAAATCGAGCATTTCCTGGGTTTCCTTGATCGAGCCGATCATGGAGCCGGACAGGCTGCGGCGCGCGCCCACCAGGCCGAAGGCGCTCACGGGCGGCACGGCGCCGTCCGGGATGCCGACGATGACCATGTTGCCGTCCACTTTCAGCAGGTTGATGTACTGGTTCCAGTCGATGGCCGCGCCCACGGTGCAGATGATCAGATCAAACGTGCCAGCCAGCTTGCTGAACGTTTCCGCGTCGTTGGTGGCGTAGTAATGGTCGGCGCCCAGGCGCAGGCCGTCTTCGCGCTTCGACAGGGTCTGGCTCAGCACCGTCACTTCGGCGCCCATGGCATGGGCGATCTTCACGCCCATGTGGCCCAGGCCACCCATGCCCAGGATGGCGACCTGCTTGCCAGGGCCGGCTTTCCAGTGGTTCAGCGGCGAGTACAGGGTGATGCCGGCGCACAGCAGCGGCGCGGCGGCGTCCAGCGGCAGGTTGTCGGGAATCGACAGCACATAGCCTTCCTTGACGACGATGCTGTCCGAGTAGCCGCCCTGCGTGGCCGTCTTGCCGTCCGCTTCCAGGCCGTTGTAGGTCTGGATCAGGCCTGGCATGTACTGTTCCAGGTCCACGTTGCGCGTCTTGCAGGTGGTGCAGGAATCGACGAAGCAGCCCACGCCCACGTGGTCGCCCACCTTGAACTTGGTCACATTGGCGCCGACGGCCGTGACGACGCCGGCGATTTCATGGCCGGGCACCATGGGGAAGGCAGCGCCGCCCCATTCGTCGCGCGCCTGGTGGATGTCGGAATGGCACACGCCGCAGTATCGCAGTATTTGATCGAGATGGCCACGTCGTCGGCGCGCGGGGCGCGGCGCTCGAACGTGAACGGTTGCAGTGCGGAAGTCGGGCCGAATGCGGCGTAGCCTTTGGCGATGGTGGTCATGAAAACTCCTGTATCTGTAATGTGTAACGAGGGGGGACGCGTGCCGTGCATGCGATTGCCCAAGTGTGCCCCAGATGCCGCGCCGCCGTTACCGCGATCCTGCAAGACCTTTGCACGATCCTCCAAATCTGCGTAAGATCAGCCCCTGCCCTTCCTCGCCTCACGCATACTGACCTCCATGTCCACACCAATTCCCCCGCAAGATGAAATCGCCGCCCTGATCAGCCGCCACGCGCCCCGCAACGGCGACTACGCGACGGCCATCGGCAACCTGACCTTCCACCGCCAGTCCTCCGTCACGGAATCGCTGTTCCACGCGGCGCGTCCCAGCGTGGCGCTGATCGCGCAAGGGGGCAAGCAGGTCACCCTGGGCACGGAAACCTTCCACTACAGCCGCATGCAGTACCTGCTCACATCCGTCGACCTGCCGGTGCAGGTGCGCGTGGTGGAGGCGAGCGAGGCGGCGCCGCACCTGTGCGTGGTGCTGGGCATCGACATCGCCGACGTGGCGGCGCTGCTCGACAGCGAAAGCGCCAGCGGCGCAGCTGGCGCGGCGCAGCAGAAAATCCTGCCCGCCACGCGCGGCATTTCCGTCAGTGATGTCTCCCCAGACCTGCTCGACGCCATGCTGCGCCTCGTGCGCCTGCTCGACAAGCCGGACGACATCGCCGCGCTGGCGCCCCTGATCCGCCGCGAACTGACCTACCGCCTGCTGAACGGGCCCGTGGGGGCGCGCCTACGCCACATGGCCCTGGCCAGCAGCCAGTCGCACCAGGTGGGCCAGGCCATCGACTGGATCAAGCAGCATTACGCCCAGCCCCTGCGCATCGAGCACCTGGCCGGCATGGCGAACATGAGCATGTCCTCGCTGCACCACCACTTCAAGGCGATTACCGCCATGACGCCGATGCAGTACCAGAAGCTGCTGCGCCTGCAGGAAGCGCGGCGGCTGATGCTGGTCGAGCAGATCGACGCCGGCACGGCCGGCTACCGCGTCGGCTACGCCAGCGAATCGCAGTTCAGCCGCGAATACAGCCGCCAGTTCGGCCGCGCGCCCATGCGCGACGTGGGCCAGGTGAGGGCGCAGCTGAGCGGCGCCGGTGCCGGCGCCAGTGCTGACCTGGCCTATTCCGTCTTGCCGTAGCCGCCACCGCCCGGCGTTTCAATCACGAACACGTCGCCCGCCTGCATGTCGGTCTTGCCGATATGCGCCAGGTGCTCCACCGTGCCGTCCACGCGCTCGACGTAGTTGCACCCCAGCGCGCCCGCCTCGCCGCCGTCCATGCCGAACGGGGGAATGATGCGGTTGTTCGACAGGATGGCCGCCGTCATCGGTTCCAGAAAGCGCATCCGGCGCACGCCGCCATTGCCGCCATGCCAGCGCCCCGCGCCACCGGAACCCGCGCGGATGCCGTAGCTGTCCAGGCGCACGGGGAAGCGCCATTCCAGAATTTCCGGGTCCGTCAGGCGCGAATTGGTCATATTGGTCTGCACTACGTCCGTGCCATGGAAACCGGGGCCGGCGCCCGAGCCGCCCGAAATCGTCTCGTAATACTGGTATTTGGCGCTGCCGAAGGTGAAATTGTTCATCGTGCCCTGCGAGGCGGCCATGGCGCCCAGCGCGCCGTACAGGGCGTTGGTGATGCAGGTCGACGTTTCCACGTTGCCCGAGACGACGGACGCGGGAAAGCGGGGGTTGAGCATGGAGCCGGGTGGGATGATCACCGTCAAAGGCTTCAGGCAGCCCGCGTTCAGGGGAATGTCGTCGTCGACGAGGGTACGGAACACGTACAGCACGGCCGCCATGCAGACGGCGGACGGCGCGTTGAAATTGTTCGGCAGCTGGGCGGACGTGCCCGTGAAGTCGATGACGGCGCTGCGCCGCGCCGCGTCGACCCTGATCGCCACCTGGATCTGCGCGCCGTTGTCCAGGTTCAGCGCGTAGCTGCCATCCTTCAGCGTGGTGATGACCCTGCGCACGGCTTCCTCGGCATTGTCCTGCACGTGGCCCATGTAGGCTTGCACGACAGGCAAACCGAAATGCGCGACCATGTTATGCAGTTCTTCGGCCCCCTTCTGGTTGGCCGCCACCTGGGCCCGCAGGTCGGCCAGGTTTTGCCGGGGATTGCGCGCCGGCCAGCTGGCGCCCGCCAGCAGGGCCAGGGTGTCGTCTTCGCGCAGCAAACCGGTGGCACCGTCGACCAGCTTGAAATTGTCGATCAGGACGCCCTCTTCCTCGATGCGCGTGGAATCGGGCGGCATGGAGCCGGGCGTGGTGCCGCCGATGTCCGCGTGGTGGCCGCGCGAACCCACGTAGAACAGGATGGCGGCGCCCGCTTCGTCAAACACAGGCGAAATGACAGTCACGTCGGGCAGATGCGTGCCGCCGTGATACGGGTCGTTCAGCATGAAGACGTCGCCGGGCCGCATGCTGCCGGCATTGCGCGTCATGACGGTGCGGATGCTCTCGCCCATGGAACCGAGGTGCACGGGCATGTGCGGCGCGTTGGCGATCAGCTGGCCCTGGGCGTCGAAGATGGCGCAGCTGAAGTCCAGGCGCTCCTTGATGTTGACGGAATGGGCCGTATTCTGCAGGCGCAAGCCCATCTGCTCGGCGATCGACATGAACAGGTTATTGAAAATTTCCAGCATCACGGGGTCGGCATTCGTCCCGATGGCGACACGCTCCGGCACGGCGACGACCTTGCGCAAGATCAAATGGCCGTGCGCCGTCACTTCCGCGCGCCAGCCCGGCTCGATGACGGTGGTGGCGTTGGCATCGCTGACGATGGCCGGGCCGTCGAGTATATCGCCGGGGCGCAGGCTGTCCGCCCCATACAGGCCGCTGTCGCGCCAGGCGCCGGCGCAGTACATGGCCACCGTCGCCTCGGGCGCCAGCGCGCCCATGCGCGCCGCGTAAGCCGGTGCGGCAGGCTGCGGCGCGTCGGACGCGCCGATGGCTTCCACGGAAATGGCTTCGACGATCAGGGCGCGCGCCGGCATCAGGAAGGAAAAGCGTTTTTTATACGCCGCTTCGAACTGCGCCTGCATGCCTGCGGCCGTATCGGACAGCACGACGAGGGCCGTATCCGTGCCTTCGTAGCGCAGGTGCACGCGCGACACGAGGGCGATGCGCTCCCGTTCCACGCCCTGGCGCAGCAAGTCGCCCTGCGCCAGTTCGCCCAGCTGCGCGAAATCGGCGGCCAGGTCCGCGCCCAGCGCCGCCTCGATGGCCCGCTCGCGCATGGCGCTCTGGTCTGCCAGGCCCATGCCGTAGGCCGACATCACGCCCGCCAGGCTGTGGATGAACACCGTGCGCATGCCCAGCGCATCGGCCACGAGGCAGGCATGTTGGCCGCCCGCGCCGCCAAAGCTGGTCAAGGTATAGTCGGTGACGTCGTGACCGCGCTGCACGGAAATCTGCTTGATGGCGTTGGCCATATTGCCCACGGCGATGGCGACATAGCCTTCGGCCACCTGCTCCGCCGTGCTCCCCACCGTGCGCGCCAGCGCTTCGAACTGGGCGCGCACCGTGGCCGCATCCAGCGCTTCATTGGCGTCCGGGCCGAAGACGCGGGGGAAGAAGGCGGGCTGCAGCTTGCCCAGCATGACGTTGCAGTCGGTGACGGCCAGCGGGCCGCCGCGCCGGTAGCTGGCGGGGCCAGGATTGGCGCCCGCGCTGTCCGGCCCCACCCTGTAGCGGGCGCCGTCGAAATGCAGGATGGAGCCGCCGCCCGCCGCCACCGTGTGGATGCTCATCATGGGCGCGCGCATGCGCACGCCGGCGATCTGCGTCTCGAAGACGCGCTCGAACTCGCCCGCGTAGTGCGACACGTCCGTCGAGGTGCCGCCCATGTCGAAGCCGATGACCTTGTCGAAGCCGGCCAGCGCGCTGGCGCGCACCATACCGACGATGCCGCCGGCGGGGCCGGACAAAATGCTGTCCTTGCCCTGGAAGGCGCGCGCATCCGTCAGGCCGCCGTTCGACTGCATGAATTGCAGGTGCACGCCGGGCAGCTCCATCGCCAGCTGGTCGACGTAGCGGCGCAGGATGGGCGACAGATAGGCGTCGACGACGGTGGTGTCGCCGCGCGCCACCAGTTTCATCATGGGGCTGACCTCGTGCGACACGGACACCTGCGTAAAGCCCACCTCGCGCGCCAGCTGCGCCAGCCGCGCCTCGTGCGCGTGATGGCGGTAGCCGTGCATCAGGACGATGGCGATGGCGCGCAGGCCGCGCGCATGGGCCTGTTCCAGCGCGGCGCGCGCGGCCGCCTCGTCGAGTGCCAGCACCACCTCGCCGTGGGCGCCCAGGCGTTCATCGATCTCGATCACATCGCCATACAGCAGTTCCGGCAGGATGATCTGGCGCGCGAACAGCTGCGGGCGGTTCTGGTAGGCGATGCGCAGCGCGTCGCGGAAGCCCCGCGTAATGGCCAGCACGGTGGGCTCGCCCTTGCGTTCGAGCAGCGCGTTCGTCGCCACCGTCGTGCCCATCTTGATGGCGCCCACCCGTTCCACGGGCAGGGGCGCGCCGGGCGCAAGGCCCATCAGCTGGCGCATGCCGGCCAGGGCCGCGTCGCGGTACTGGCCCGGATTCTCCGACAGCAGCTTGTGCGTGGCCAGGCTGCCGTCAGGGCGGCGCGCCACGATGTCCGTAAAGGTGCCGCCCCGGTCGATCCAGAATTGCCAGTCCATCGTCCTGCCCCCGCGCTTATGTGAGATGGCTATTGTAGCCGCCAAACAGGGACCCGTTTCAGGCGTGCGCGCCTTGCCTTTCGCCCGCTTCGGCCTTATGTTGAAGACATGCTGACTAACGGAACACGCTCCATGACCCTGATAGACTCTGCAACACCGCTGTACGCCATCGCCGAACTGCGCGCCATCGAACAAGCCGCCATGCGCGACCTGCCGCAAGGGCTGCTGATGCAGCGCGCCGGCCAGGCCGCCGCCAGCGCCGCCCTGAAACTGCTGCACCGCCAGGACGACGGCGATGGCGCGGGCCACCGCCGCGTGCTGGTGCTGGCCGGCCCCGGCGACAATGGCGGTGACGCGCTGGAAGCGGCTGCCCACCTGGCCGGCAGCGGCCTCGAAGTGCTCGTCTGGCTGGCGCCCGAGGCGCGCGCCACCTCGCCCGAGCGGGAACTGGCGCTCGCCCGCGCCCGCGGCAGCGCCGCGCGCTTCATCGAGGCCGACACCAGCATGGCCTCGGCGGCGGTCGGCGCCGCGCCGTGGGACCTCGTGATCGACGGCCTGTTCGGCATCGGCGCCTCGCGCCCGCTGGACGGCGAATGCCGCGAGGTAGTCCAACTGGTGAACCAGCTGGACTGCCCCGTGCTGGCGCTCGACGTGCCCAGCGGCCTGCACGCGGACACGGGCGCCGTCGACGGCGTGGCCATCCGCGCCACGCACACGCTCACCTTCATCGGCGACAAGCCGGGCCTGCACACGGCAAATGGGCGCGATTACGCGGGCGAGGTGGAAGTGGCAAGCCTGGCCATCGACCCGTCCCTGCTGCCCCCGGCGAAGGCGCAGCTGAACGGCCTGCACCTGTTCGCGCGCCAGTTGCAGCCGCGCCGGCAGAATACGCACAAGGGCAGCTACGGCAGCGTGGCCGTCATCGGCGGCGCGCACGGCATGGCGGGCGCGCCCATCCTGTCGGCCCGCACGGCCCTGCATGCGGGCGCCGGGCGCGTGTACATCGCCTTTCCCGACGCGCCGCCCCCGTTCGACAGCGGCCAGCCGGAGCTGATGTGCCGCCGCGCCCAGGACGTGGATTTCTCGGGCCTGCACTTTGCCGCGCTGGTGGCGGGGCCGGGCCTGGGCGACGACGCCGATACGGTGGAACTGCTGCAGCGGGCGTTCGAGAGCGACAGCCCCCTGCTGCTGGACGCCGACGCGCTGAACCTGATGGCGGCCGAGCCGGAGCTGCAGTCGGCGCTGGCCACGCGCACGGGGGCCGGGGCGACGATACTGACGCCGCATCCGCTGGAAGCGGCGCGCCTGCTGGACCTGACGGTGGCCGAGGTGCAGGCCGACCGCCCGGGCGCGGCGCGCCAGCTGGCCGCGCAGCTGGGCGTCATCGTCGTCCTGAAAGGCTCGGGCACGGTCATCGCCGCGCCCGATGGCGGCATCGTCATCAACAACACGGGCGGCCCCGCCCTGGCCACGGCCGGCACGGGCGACGTGCTGGCGGGCCTGTGCGGCAGCCTGCTGGCGCAGGGCTGGCCGGAATGGGAAGCGGCGCTTGGCGCCGTGTGGCTGCATGGCGCGGCCGCCGATGCGCTGGTGGCGGCAGGCAGCGGCCCCATCGGCCTGACGGCGGGCGAACTGATCCCCGCGATCCGCAAGTTGATCAATGCCTTGTCGGTGTAATAACGACGTATTACAAGGAATGTCACGACGCCTGACAGTACCGTAGCAAGCGTCAGTGATTTGTGGCCGAGAAGCGCAACTGTGCTCTGGCACAGTGAGCATCGCCGGCCGCAAAGCGCGACGCGCGGTAGGTAATGTCAGGTGTATCTAGATCAGGCGGCCCGCCGCAATCGTAATGGTGCGTCCGCAGCGGGCCGCGATCGAGCTGTCATGCGTGACCAGCACGAGGGTCGAACCGCGCTCGCGGTTCAGCTCGAACATCAGCTGGATCACGGCCTCGCCGGTGGCGGCATCCAGGCTGCCCGTCGGCTCGTCGGCAAACAGCAAAGGCGGCTCCGTGACGAACGCGCGGGCCAGCGCCACGCGCTGCTGCTCGCCGCCGGACAGGTATTTCGGGTAGTGCTTCAAACGGCTGCCCAGGTTGACTCGCCCCAGCATGGCTTGCGCCTTTTCCTTCGCCTGCGGGTCGCCGCGCAGTTCCAGCGGCAGCATGACGTTTTCCAGCGCCGTCAGGTGGGCCAGCAGCTGGAAGGACTGGAAGACGAAGCCCAGTTTTTCCTTGCGGAAACCGGCGCGGCCATCTTCGTCGAGGGCGAAGATATCCGTGCCGTCAAGCATGACCTTGCCTTCGCTGGGCGTGTCCAGTCCCGCCAGCAAGCCCAGCAAGGTGGACTTGCCGGAACCGGAGGCGCCGACGATGGCCAGCGTCTCGGCCGTTTGCACGGTAAAATCGACGCGGTGCAGGATGGTCAGCTCGCCATCGGCATCGGGGACGCGCTTGGCCAACTGGACCACTTCGATGGCTGGCCGGGCATTTTGGCTGTTGGCTGCGGCGGGCCGCTGGGCCGCCGCGTCAGACGGGAGGAAACTGGTGGAAGTCGCTTTAGGGAATTCGGGCATGCTGATCTATCTTAAGAAATTACGTGAACAAATAAGTGTCAAGGGCGGCAATCCGTCGCGGCGGCGCGCCTTGGCCTTGCTTCCTGCGGCAGCCCTGCTCATGGTGTCAGGCATGACGAACGCCTATTCTGCACCAAAAACGCTGCTGGTGCTCGGCGACAGCCTCTCGGCCGAATATGGGCTGGCGCGGGGCACGGGCTGGGTGGCGCTGCTGGAACGGCGGCTGCAGGCGCAAAAGAACGACACGCGCATCGTCAACGCCAGCATCAGCGGCGAGACGACGAGCGGCGGCCGCGCCCGCCTGCCCGCGCTGCTGGCGAAACACCATCCCGACGTCGTGCTGATCGAACTGGGCGCCAACGACGGCTTGCGCGGCCTGCAGCTGGCCGCCACCGAGGCGAACCTGCGCGCCATGGGCGAGGCGTCGAAAAAGGGAGGCGCGCAGGTGGTGCTGGTGGGCATGCGCATGCCGCCCAACTATGGCCGCGACTATGGCGACAAATTCCATGCCATCTACGGCAAGCTGGCCAGGGAATGGAAGGCGCCGCTGGTGCCCTTCATGTTCGAAGGCATCGCCGACCAGCCACAGCTGTTCCAGGCCGACCGCATGCACCCGAATGCGCAGGCGCATCCGGCAATCTTGAACAACATCTGGCCGCGCCTGGCGCCGTTGCTGGGGGCCAAGTAAGCCGGCTCAGATGCTCGCTCAATTTTCACCCCGAAGGCCGGGTTGCCGGGGGCGGTCCCTGAGGGGCAATACGCTCCAATGGAAGGTATTGCGACCGCGAAGCGGCCGCCCTCCCCCCCAGTCTTGCGCCCTTGGGTTAAACAAGGTTCACAACTCGCAGACAAAAAAATAGCCGCTCAAGAGCGGCTATTTTTATGCATGGAAACTAATTACGGCGCTTCCGGCGCGGCGGCTGGTGCCGTCAATGGCTTGACGATCTTCACCTTGGCCTTCGATTTCAGGTACTCGACGTAATCGAACATTTCCTGTTGTGCCAGGATGGAGCTGATCTGGTCTTTCTCTTGCTGGCGGCGCGCCTCGTCCACCTGGGCCGGCTGCTGCACCTTGCCGATGCGGTAGATGCCATAGCCCAGGGCGGGCAATTCGACGCCCACGTAGGCTGGCAGCTTGCTCGTGTCGGCCTTCATGACTTGCGCGATGGCGGCACGGTTGATGCCGTCGAGCTTGCTACGCGACACCCATTGCGCGGCACCGAAACCGGTGGCATCGCCCGAGGCCTTCAATGCGGCCAGCTTGGCTTCGCCCGCTTTCTTCGCCAGCTTTTCCGCTTCTTCCATGGTCACGCGCTGGCGGATCATGGCTTCGACGTCGGCCAGCGGACGCTTCGATGCCGGCTTGAATTCCACCACGCGGCCAGCGATCAGGACGTTTGGTGCCACGGTCACGGCTTCCGTGTTGCGCTTGTCCTTCAGCGAGTCGTTCGAGAAGATGGCGGCGAGGAACTTGGCGTTGTTGAACGGCGCCGTGCCCAGTGCCGGCGACGGCGTGCGCGACAGGTTGGCCACGGTTTCCACTTTCAGTTTCAGCTTGTCGGCCACAGGCTTCAGGCTGTCCGATTGCTCGTACACGGTGTTGGTGAAGGTTTCCGCCATTTCCGAGTATTTCTTGGCAGCAAATTGCTTGCGCAGGTCGGCCGTGATTTCACCGCGCACTTCATCCAGCGTCCGCACGTGCTGCGGCTTGAGCGAGGTCACGGTCAGGATGTGGTAGCCGAAATCGGAAGCGACGACATCGCTGATTTCGCCTTGCTTGAGTTTCGCGACGGCATTGAGCAGCGGTGTCGGCAAGCCATCCTTGCCGATCACGCCCAGGTCGCCGCCCTGTTCCGCGGACGCCGGATCTTCCGACTTGGCCTTTGCCACGGCGGCAAAGCTGGCTGGCGCCTTGCGCACTTCGGCGAGGATGGCTTCGGCCTTGGCCTTGGCGGCGGCCTTGTCGGCGGCGGAGGCGTCTTTCTTGACTGCCACCAGGATATGGCTGGCCTGGCGCGCTTCTTCCGTCGTGTAGGCTTTCTGGTTCTTCGCGTAGTAGCTGGTCACGTCGGCGTCGGTGACGTCGACCTGCTCGCCGGCGGCGCTGTCGTCGAGCACGACGTATTCGACCTTGGCCTGTTCCGGGATCATGAAGAACTTGGCGTTCTTCTCATAGAAATCCTTGACCATGGCGTCCGTGACCTTGACTTCCGACACGTACTGGGCGATCGGCAACAGCAACTCCTGCACTTCACGCTCTTCCGAGGTGATGTCCGACAGACGCTTGGTGACGGTGCCCGGGGCGAAGGCCGTGCCTTGCACGGCGCCGGCCAGTTGCTGCAGGGCCAGGTCGCTGCGGCGACGCGCATCGTACATCTGCGGCGTCATGCCCTGGGCGGCCAGCATGGCCTTGTAGCGTTCCAGGTCGAATTTACCATCCGGCAAGGTCAGGCCAGGGATGGCCAGCACTTCTTTTTGCAGCACGGCATCGCTGATGACCAGGTGGCTGCGGCCCACTTCGGCGGACACGGCGCGCTCGGCGATCAGGTTGTCGAGGATGCTCTGGCGCGCTTCCGGCGTATCGAACATTTTCTGGTCGAACTGCTCGCCCATCATCTGGCGGTAGCGGTCGATCTGCTGGCGTTGCGCTTCTTCATATTGCTGCTGCGTGATCACCTGGTCGCCGACCTTGGCGATGGTGTTCGCGCCGTCGCCGAAGCTTTGGTAGCCGCTGATACCGACCAGTGCAAAGGACGGGACGATGACCAGCATCAAGAGAAACTGCATCAAGCGTCGATGGGTACGAATAAATTCAAACATGGTCAGCCAATTCGGGATGAGTGGATCACTATAAAAAAAGGCGAACATGCGTTCGCCTTGATTTCTTCGGCGGAATGGACGGGACAGATGTCCACTTCCCCTTTAGATTCAACAACTTGGCGCTGGAACTAAAGCAGGATTCTGACGCCCAAGCCATTATCTCCTGATTCTACAATGCCCATAGCGCTATAGCAAGAGTAAATCAGGGGCCGCGCCCTGCCCCGGCGGCACGGGCGCAGGCATTGCCGGCGGCACGCCAGGCTCGGCCATTAAACCCGCTCCAGCTTAAAGGGGATTTAAATGCACGCGCCCTCCTTATTCAAGACGGCACTGCGGGGATTTAATAGCGGGCGGCGCGAAGATAATCGGGCGCATAAAAGAAAAACCCGCGCTGCTTATTCGGCAGCGCGGGTTTCTATATTCTGGCGGAGCGGACGGGACTCGAACCCGCGACCCCCGACGTGACAGGCCGGTATTCTAACCAACTGAACTACCACTCCTTGAGAGCGTATTTTTTTTGGCGGAGCGGACGGGACTCGAACCCGCGACCTCCGACGTGACAGGCCGGCATTCTAACCAACTGAACTACCACTCCGAAAAATACACAGTACTGCTTGCATTTGTTTTCAGGATCGTCATTCGCAGAACTTCAACCCTGAAATCGCGGCACCCTGGAGTGCCGCCAAACGTTTCCGGTGATTGTCACCTCACCGAAGTCCGTTAGTTTACCGCATCCTTCAAAGCTTTACCAGCTTTAAATTTTGGAACTTTTGCAGCTTCGATCGTGATCGCTTCCTTGGTACGCGGATTGCGGCCGGTACGCTCAGCGCGTTCGCTCACCGAGAAAGTACCGAAACCAACCAGCGTTACGCTGTCGTTGTTTTTCAAAGTTTCCGTCACGCCGCCGATAACAGCGTCGAGTGCGCGCGCAGCGGCGGCTTTGGAAATGTCAGCTTTTTCAGCAATGTGGTCGATCAATTCAGTCTTGTTCACTAGCATCCCCAATTACAAAGGTATAAAACGTTTACCGTATCGTTGCGGCACTTTTGGCACCACAGCTGTCCGGCGAAAAAAATGTGCAGGCGTATTAAACAAGCCACACTGTATATGTGTCAAGCGCTTTGGGGGCGCAATTCACGTTTCAATATAAAACAAGCGCTCTAAAAGCGCTTGTTTGGGGAAAACAGGGGTAAAACGTTAGTGTTTTACCACCTCGCCAGCCGTATCGGGCTTGGCCGCGGCGGCCGTCACGGCTTCCACGGCAGCCACTTCCGCCAGCGGTTCAGGCAAGCGCTCGAGGGCGATTTCCAGCACTTTGTCGATCCAGCGCACGGGCACGATCTCCAGCTTGTTCTTGACGTTGTCCGGAATGTCAGCCAGGTCCTTCACGTTCTGCTCGGGAATCAGCACCGTCTTGATGCCGCCGCGATGGGCCGCCAGCAGCTTCTCCTTCAAGCCGCCGATCGGCAGCACTTCGCCGCGCAAGGTGATTTCGCCCGTCATCGCCACGTCGGCACGCACGGGAATGCCCGTGAAGACCGACACCATGGCCACCGTCATGGCCGCGCCCGCCGAAGGACCATCCTTCGGCGTCGCGCCCTCCGGCACGTGGATGTGGATGTCGCTCTTCTCGAACACGTCCTCCTTGATGCCCAGGCGCTGTGCCCGGCTGCGCACCACCGTGCGGGCCGCCTCGATCGACTCTTTCATGACGTCGCCCAGGGTACCCGTGCGGATGACGCCGCCCTTGCCTGGCATCGACACGGCTTCGATGGTCAGCAGGTCACCGCCCACTTCCGTCCATGCCAGACCGACCACCTGGCCCACCTGGTTTTCTTTCTCTGCGACACCAAAATCGTAGCGGCGCACGCCGAGGAACTTGTCCAGGTTCTTCGAGTTGACGATGACTTTCTTGTCGGATTTTTTCAGCAGCAGCATCTTGACCACCTTGCGGCAGATCTTCGACACTTCCCGCTCGAGCGAACGCACGCCCGCTTCCCGCGTGTAGTAGCGGATGATGTCGCGCAGGGCCGACTCGGCCACCGAGATTTCATCTTCCTTCAAGCCATTGTTCTTGATCTGCTTCGGCAGCAGGTAGCGCTGCGCGATGCTGGTCTTTTCATCTTCCGTGTAGCCGGACAGGCGGATCACTTCCATGCGGTCGAGCAAGGCTGGCGGAATGTTGTACGAGTTCGACGTCGCCACGAACATCACATCCGACAAGTCGAAATCGACTTCGATGTAGTGGTCGGAGAACGTGTGGTTCTGTTCCGGGTCCAGCACTTCCAGCAGGGCCGACGACGGGTCGCCACGGAAATCGGCGCCCATCTTGTCGACTTCGTCGAGCAGGAACAGGGGATTGCGCACGCCGACTTTCGACAGCGATTGCAGGATCTTGCCCGGCATCGAGCCGATGTAGGTGCGGCGGTGGCCGCGGATTTCCGCCTCGTCGCGCACGCCGCCCAGGGCCATGCGCACGAACTTGCGGTTCGTCGCGCGGGCGATGGACTGCCCCAGCGAGGTCTTGCCGACGCCCGGAGGGCCGACGAAGCACAGGATGGGGGCTTTCAGCTTGTCGACGCGCTGTTGCACCGCGAGGTACTCCAGGATGCGTTCCTTGACCTTGTCGAGGCCGTAATGGTCGCCTTCGAGCACTTTTTCCGCATTCGACAGGTCGTTATTGACCTTGGATTTCTTTTTCCAGGGCAAATTGACGAGGGTGTCGATGTAGTTGCGCACGACGGTGGCTTCTGCCGACATCGGCGACATCAATTTCAGCTTTTTCAGCTCGTTGGTGGCCTTGTCGAGCGCTTCCTTCGGCATCTTGGCCGACGCGACTTTTTTCTCCAGCTCGTCGAGGTCGGCACCATCCTCGCCCTCGCCCAGTTCCTTCTGGATCGCCTTGACCTGTTCGTTCAGGTAGTACTCGCGCTGCGATTTTTCCATCTGGCGCTTGACTCTGCCGCGGATGCGCTTTTCCACCTGCAGGATATCGAGTTCGCCTTCGAGTTGGCCCAGCAGGTGCTCGAGGCGCTTGGCCACGCTGAAAATTTCCAGGATGACTTGTTTTTGCTCAAGCTTCAGGGGCAGGTGCGCGGCCACCGTGTCGGCCAGGCGGCCGGCGTCATCGATGCCCGACAGGGATGCGAGGATTTCCGGAGGAATTTTTTTGTTCAGTTTGACGTACTGGTCGAACTGCTGCACGATCGCGCGGCGCATGGCTTCGACTTCCGACTCGTCGCCCGGCTCGGACTCGAGCGGCGTCAGATCGGCGATGAAGTGCGTCGGCGCATCGCTGATATGGTTGATGCGGGCACGCTGCGCGCCTTCGACCAGCACCTTGACGGTGCCATCGGGCAGCTTCAGCATTTGCAGGATATTGGCGACGCAGCCAATTTCATAGATATCCGAAGGCGACGGCTCGTCCTTCGCGGCTGCTTTTTGAGCGGCAAGCATGATGCTCTTGCCCTGCTCCATCGCAGCTTCCAGCGCCTTGATCGACTTTGGACGGCCAACGAACAGCGGTATCACCATATGCGGGAAGACGACGACATCCCGCAACGGCAATAACGGCAGTTGAGTTTGCTCAGTTAATTTGGAAGTTGTCATGGCGTACCTTATAGAAAGCGTGTTTACGATGTTGGCGCTCGCTGCCAAAACACAAGACCGGCGAGAATAAATAATTCTGTGAAACAAACATAAAGTCTATTTCGCAAAACACACCCGCATGACGGTAACAAGTGCAGTTGTCACAGTAAAAAAGCCACGCGCAGCTAAGCGCCGCGAGTGGCTTTACGATTGAAGCCTGCACTCATTGATTTAAATTGTACTGCCATGCATTAAGGAATCAAAACCCTTTTTATGCATTTGTCTCGGCAGTTTTCAATTTTCTCCGGAGGCTTTGGCAGTCTCTTGATAAATCAACAAAGGTTTGGCGCCGCTGGTGATGGTATTTTCGTCGATGACGACTTTCACCACATTTTGTTCGCTCGGCAGTTCATACATGACGTCCAGCAAAGCGTGTTCCAGGATGGAACGCAGGCCACGGGCGCCCGTCTTGCGCGCCAGCGCCTTCTTGGCGATCGCATGCAGGGCGGCCGGACGAATCTCCAGTTCCGCGCCTTCCATCTCGAGCAGCTTGGAATACTGCTTGATCAGCGCATTCTTCGGCTCGACGAGGATCTGGATCAGCGCCTCTTCCGTCAATTCCGCCAGGGTGGCGATGACGGGCAGGCGACCCACCAGTTCCGGGATCAGGCCGAACTTGACCAGGTCTTCCGGTTCCGCTTGCAGCATCAGTTCGCTGGCCGAGCTTTGCGACTTGCTGCGCACCGTGGCCGAGAAGCCGATGCCGCTCTTTTCGGAACGGTTGGCGATCACTTTCGACAGGCCGTCGAAGGCGCCGCCGCAGATGAACATGATGTTGGTCGTGTCGATCTGCACGAAATCCTGGTTCGGATGCTTGCGGCCGCCTTGTGGCGGCACGGATGCCATCGTGCCTTCGATGAGTTTCAGCAAGGCTTGCTGCACGCCCTCGCCCGACACGTCGCGCGTGATGGACGGATTGTCGGACTTGCGCGAAATCTTGTCGATTTCATCGATGTAGACGATGCCGCGCTGGGCTTTCTCGACGTCATAGTTGCAGCTTTGCAGCAACTTCTGGATGATGTTTTCCACGTCCTCGCCCACGTAACCGGCTTCGGTCAGGGTGGTGGCGTCGGCGATCACGAACGGCACGTTGAGCATGCGCGCCAGGGTCTGTGCCAGCAGGGTCTTGCCCGAGCCGGTAGGACCGACCAGCAAGATGTTGCTCTTGGCCAGTTCGATGTCGTCTTTCTTGCCCAGGTGCTTGAGGCGCTTGTAATGGTTGTACACCGCCACCGACAGGATGCGCTTGGCAGTCTGCTGGCCGATCACGTACTGATCGAGCAAGGCGGCAATTTCTTGCGGCGTCGGCAGGTCGGATTTGCTACCGGTCACCGTCTCGATGCTCGACGTTTCATCACGGATGATGTCGTTGCACAGGTCGATGCACTCGTCGCAAATGAACACGGACGGGCCGGCGATGAGTTTCTTCACCTCGTGCTGGCTTTTGCCGCAGAACGAGCAATACAGTAATTTTTCGCCGCTAGAGGATTTTTTGTCTGACATAAGGCATTTTGGTTGGAACTGCATTAACAATATTGCAAAATCGCAAGCCGGAGTGCGGCAGTTGCCGGAAAGGCAGCTACCCATGGCGCAAGTCAACAACGTGCACAAGCTCCATGCTACCCGAAATAAAAGCGAAACGCCCGAACGTTTGATCGCCCGGGCGTTTACTTACGTACTTAGCAATACCGGTAGGGGCTCATCAAGCGCGGCTGGTCAACACTTTGTCGATCAAACCATACTCAACGGCCTCGTCGGCGGACATGAAACGGTCGCGGTCGGTGTCCTTGGCGATCTGTTCGATCGTCTGGCCCGTGCGCTCGGCCATGATGCCGTTCAAGCGGGTACGCAGGTAGAGGATTTCCTTCGCCTGGATCTCGATGTCCGACGCCATGCCTTGCGAACCACCGGACGGCTGGTGAATCATGATGCGCGAGTTCGGCAGCGAGAAACGCTTGCCCTTGGCGCCGGCGGCCAGCAGGAAAGCGCCCATCGAAGCGGCCATGCCCGTGCACAGGGTCGAGACGTCCGGCTTGATGAACTGCATGGTGTCGTAGATGGCCATGCCGGCCGAGACCGAACCACCTGGCGAGTTGATGTAGAGCGAGATTTCCTTTTCCGGATTTTCGCTTTCCAGGAACAGCAGCTGGGCGACGACCAGGTTGGCCATCTGGTCATTGACCGGGCCGACCATGAAAATCAAGCGTTCCTTCAGCAGGCGCGAGTAAATATCATACGAGCGCTCGCCGCGACCGCTTTGTTCCACCACCATCGGCACCAGGCCGAGCATCTCTGTGTCCAGCGCCGGATTACGGTTCATACCTGTCATTTCATTTCCTTGTGAAGCAGTTAGGGGATACCGCCCTTACCTTGCGGCAAGAGCAAGCATCCGGATACCAACTGGTTTACGCTTGTGCGTTGCTTCCCATCAATTCGTCGAAAGCAACTGCTTTCGTCGTAACTTTCGACAGGCCCAACACGTAGGTGACGACGTTTTCTTCCAATACAAGGGCTTCGATCTCACCCAGGCGACGACGGTCGCTGTAGTAGTACTTCAGCACTTCGCGTGGGTCTTCGTAGCTTTGGGCGAAATCTTCGATCTGCGCCTTGACTTGCTCAGGCGTTGCCTGCAGCTTGTTGTCGCCCACCAGTTGCGACAGGATCAGGCCCAGGCGTACGCGACGCTCGGCTTTTTCCGCGAACAGTTCTGCTGGGAAAGGCACGTCCTTGACGTTCATGCCGCGCTGCGCCATGTCCTGGCGGGTCATTTCGGCCAGACGCTCGGAATCCTGAGCGATCAGGGTCTTTGGCACTTCCAGCTCAGCAACTTTGATCAGCGCGTCCATGACGGCTTCCTTGTTGCGTGCTTTCACGCGGCCAGCGACTTCGCGCTGCAGGTTGACTTTGATGTCTTCGCGCATCTTGACCAGGTCGCCATCGGCAACGCCCAGGGACTTGGCGAATTCGGCATCGACTTCCGGCAGGTGCGCCCATTCCAGCTTTTGCAGGGTGATGGTGAACGAGGCGGTTTTGCCGGCCACGTCCTTGCCATGGTAGTCCTCAGGGAACGACAACGGGAACGTCTTCGACTCGCCCACTTTCAGGCCCAGGGTCGCTGCTTCGAATTCCGGCAGCATGCGGCCTTCGCCCAGCACGAAAGCGTAGCCGTCGGCTTTGCCGCCCGGGAATTCAACGCCGTCGATCGAGCCGACGAAGTCCACGGTCACGCGGTCGCCGTTGGCAGCGATAGCCTCGCCGCCGTCGCCGTGTTCGCCAGCTTCGCCCTTGGTGTGGAAGTGCACGCGCTGCTTGCGCAGGATGTCGATGGTCTTGTCGATTTCGGCTTCCGACACGTCGGCTTGCACGGTTTCGATTTCCACGGCCGTCAGGTCGCCGATGACGACTTCCGGATACACTTCAAAAGTGGCATCGAAAGCCAGCTGGCCTTCGGCTGCTTCTTCTTTCGGCACGATGTTTGGGAAACCGGCCACGCGCAGGTTGTTTTCGTTGGCGGCGTCGTTGAAAGCGCGGCCGACTTTGTCGTTCAGCACTTCGGATTCGATCTGGTAGCCGTATTGTGCTGCGACCATTTTCAACGGCACTTTGCCCGGACGGAAGCCCGGTGCCTTAGCCGTACGGGCTTGCACTTTCAGGCGCTTCTCAACTTCCGTGCGGACGTCCGTCAGCGGGAAGGAGATCGTGATACGACGTTCGAGTTTGCCCAAGGTTTCGACTGCAGTTGCCATGTAAAAAATCGTCCAAAAAATAAACACTGTTGGTACGAGAGAAGAAGACCCGACCCCTTGCGCCATCACTGGCGGCAAGACATGGGTCCAGCTTCACTCGCTCGCATATTCATCTGTAAAAGTACTGAAAGCAGGACGATGGACCTGGTCTACCCGGCTGAGGGGAAAACCCGCACCAGGCACCAAACAATCCGCCGCGTCCAGTACTGCGACAGGGCTCCGAGCGTCCAGCCATGCTTCAAGGTAAATCGCAGGGCCGGCCATCATTCGGTAAAGCGTGGCATTATAACAAAGGACTTCGGAGAAGTGGCTGGCTTTGCGGCCCGGCCACAGGTGATGCCAGCGGCAGCGAACGAATCGCCGCAGCCCGGGTCTGCCCTGTCTTTACTCTTGCCCCGGCATTCTTCATTTCGCCAGAGACAGGCTTTCCAGCCTGTTTCGTCTCGTAGTATATGCGAACTGTCGCCCCGTCCGAAACAAAGAAATGCGCTCCCGATGAGAATTTAAGGCAAAAAACCTTTGATTTGCCTCAATTTGGCCATTTTTCAGGCAAACCTAAGTCCCCTGCTCCCTCTCCAAGTGAATTTAAGGGAGAAAACATCATGAGCGACAGCGCACCCGGCGGTTCCAGCAACGCCAAAGCCAAGCTGCAAATGGTCCTCAGCCGCCTGCTCGACGGCGTCACCGATGACGACCTGCAAAAAATCCAGACGGAAGTCGATGAAATGGAATTGCGCATGACGGGCGATGGCCACCACGACCACGACCATCCCACCGTCGCCTGACGCGGCAGCGGCTGTGCCCACCCCGCGCGCCGCGCCGCCCGGCCCTGACATGCTGGACGCCGTCGAAACGGCGCTGGTACGCCACCGCGCCTTTGGCGACAGCACCTATATCCGCGACCAGCTGGCCGTCGCCTACCGGCGGCGCCTGCACAAGCTGGGCAGCGCCCTGCCCGAGGCGGAAAGCCTGGCCCGGCTGCTGGACGCGGCGGCGCCTGCCCGCCAGCGCCAGCTGCTGAGCGACACGGTGCTGCGCTGCGCCGTGCAGCACGCCATGCGCCAGCTGCACCTCGGCGACGACTATGGCTTGCCGCTGCCCCGCTGCGCAGCCCTGTTCCAGGCCGCCGCCGCACACCTGCGCGCCGGCCTGCCGGGAGGACCGCTGACGGCCCGCCTGCCCGCCCTGGCGCGGCTGCACGACGGACGCGCCATGCATGAGGATGACACTTATATATGGCATGCCTGGCAGCAAGACACACCCTATGCCGCGGCGTTTCTTGCCGTGATGGAAGATAATTACGGCGCGCCGCTGGCCACGCCCACGCCGCACGAGCGCGCCCTGCTGCGCCGGGGCCTGCGCCTGCTCGACGCCCTGCTGCCCCGCCTGAGCGCCAGCGCCCTGTCGCACGTGCAGCTGATCGCCCTGTTTCCCACGCTGGGCACGTGGCGCGGCAAGGCTTCCAGTTCGCAATTCCGCGTCAATGGCAGCGTGTTCCTGAACCAGGAACTGATCGGCAACCCCTGGTGGCTGGCCGAGCACCTGCTGCACGAGGCGCTGCACCAGAAACTGTACGATTTCCGCCATGGCCACAGCCTGCTGCTGCCAGGCTATGAACGCGAGGACGGGGCCAGGGTATGTTCGCTGTGGAATGCGCCCGATGAGGACGGCAATCATTACTGGGATGCCCACCGCGTGCTGGCCGCCTTCCACGTCTACGTCCAGCTGGCTCTGCTGTGCCTGCTTGCGGAGCGGCACGAGGCTGCCCTGGCGCCCCTGTATGGCCCCATCGGCACGCACATGAGCGGCAGCCGCCGCGCCATCGACCGGGCCCGCTACCTGGGCGAGCAGTTACGCGCCGTCACCTGGCCCGAACTGGGGCTGGCCGGCCGCCAGATGACGGACTGGCTGGTGGACGTGCTCGACACGCTCGACACGCAGCGGCGCCCCGCCGGCGCCACCGTCCACCTGCTGCTCGACCTGTACGAGCGCCAGAGCCGCAAGCTCGACACGTATCTTGCGCAGCAGCCGCCGCCCCGCAGCGACACGCTGGACGTGCAGGCGAAACAGGAACGGGCGATGGCGCAGGCGGCGCTGCAACTGCTGGACAGGGAGATGCCTCCGCCAGCGCCGACGCAGGAGCAGGAGCAAAGCTGGTCACAGACGCGACAATATGTACTACAGGCACTATTGCCGGTGGCACAGGATGTATCCATGATGGAAAGAACGGGCTACCCGCAGGCGCAGGCCCTGATCACGCAGATGGTGCAGCAGTCGAGCCGGCAACTGGCCGCCCTCGGTGCACTGGGCTGATGCTGCCTTGGAGAAAATATTGATGGTGCTGCACTTCCGGGCTGGAGCAACCCGGACTGGTGCGGATGGGGAGACTCGAACTCCCAAGCCGAAGCACTGGCTTCTAAGACCAGCGTGTCTACCAATTCCACCACATCCGCATTTTGCACTGCTTGTAACAGGCTGCTCCCTTGATTTTAACAACTCGGGAGCGATCTGGCTACCGCGGACTCATTGAACAAGCCCGGAGCAAGCGCTCGGTAAAGCAAAGGCGGCATTCTACTGGATTTCCCAGAGGAATGCCGCCTTTTTTATGGCTGCACCTTGGCGCTGCCTCCTAGCCCTCTTTTGCGCTCGCCGGCTCCGGCTTCTTGACACGGAACCAGGCCGCATACAGGGCTGGCAGGAACAGCAGGGTCAGAGCCGTCGCCAAGATCAATCCCCCCATGATGGCGACCGCCATCGGGCCCCAGAAAACGGAGCGCGACAGCGGGATCATGGCCAACGCGGCGGCGGCCGCCGTCAGCACGATGGGGCGGCAGCGGCGCACGGCCGAGTCGATGATGGCGTCCCACGGCGTGGAGCCATCCTTGATGTCTTGCTCGATCTGGTCGACGAGGATCACGGAATTGCGGATGATCATGCCGAACAGGGCGATGACGCCCAGGTTGGCGACGAAACCCAGCGGACGGTGCAGCAGCAGTAAGGCAAAGGCGGCGCCCGCCACGCCCAGCGGGCCCGTCAGGAACACGAGCAAGGCGCGCGAGAAACTGTGCAGCTGCAGCATCAGCAGGGTGAAGATGATGAAGATGGCCAGCGGCAAGTTCGCCGCGATCGACGCTTCCGCCTCGCCGCTGTCGGCCGCCACGCCTTTCACGGTGATGCGGTAGCCAGCCGGCAGCTTGGCGCGCAAGGCATCGAGCTGCGGCGCCAGCTGCGTCGAGACCGTCGCGCCCTGGATGCCGTCGACCACGTCCGACTGCACGGTAATGGCCCATTCGCGGCGGTCGCGCCAGACGACGCCCGGTTCCCACACGAAATGCGCGCGGGCCAGCTGCGAGATGGGCACGGACTTGCCTGTCGCCGTCGGGATATTCGTGTCGTTCAGCACGGAAATCGTCGCCCGTTCTTCCAGCGGCTGGCGCACCTGGATATCGATCAGCTTATTGTCTTCGCGGAACTGGCCGATGACGGTGCCCGACAGAATCGTATTGGCCGCCTGCATCACCGTTTTCGAGGTGACGCCCAGCGCGCGCATCTTGTCCTGGTCCAGGTCCAGGCGCAGCACTTTCACGGATTCATTCCAGTTGTCGTTCACGCCCAGGGTGTTCGGATTGGCGCGCAGGATATCCTTGACCTGGTCGGCGATGACGCGCACGCCCGCCACTTCCGGCCCCGTGACGCGAAATTGCACGGGATACGGCACGGGCGGCCCGTTCGGCAACAGTTTCACGCGGCCCCGCACTTCCGGGAAATCCTTCTTGAAGACGTCGACGATTTGCTGGCGCAGGCGTTCGCGGTCGGCCAGGCTCTTTGGCAAGACCACCACTTGCGATACATTCGTCTGCGGGAAGATCTGGTCCAGCGGCAGGTAGAAACGGGGGCTACCGGTTCCCACATAGCTGGTGACGCTTTCCACGCCGTCGAGCTTGCCCACAAAAGCCTCGAACTTCTTCACCTGTTTCTCGTTGGCAGCAAACGTCGTGCCTTCGGGCGACCACAGTTCCACCATCAGCTCGGGTCGGCTGGAATCGGGGAAAAATTGCTTTTCGATAAAGTTAAAGCCGTAGATACCCAGCGCAAAGATGGCCAGGGTGGCGGCGATCGTCGTCTTGCGCCACTCCACGCACCAGGCCACCGTGCGGCGGAAACGGCGGAAGTTCGGCGTATCGAACAGTTCATGGTCGTTATGCGCGTGCGGTTTCACTTTCAGCAAGATATAGCCGATGTAGGGCGTGAAGACGACGGCCACCACCCAGGAAATGATCAGGGCCAGTGCATTCACGGAGAACAGGGAAAACGTGTATTCGCCGGCAGCCGACTTGGCCAGGCCGATGGGCAAGAAGCCCGCTACCGTGATCAGGGTGCCCGTCAGCATGGGCATGGCCGTCGACGTGTATGCAAAGGTGGCCGCGTCGAAGCGCGACATGCCCTCTTCCATCTTGCGCACCATCATTTCGACGGCGATGATGGCGTCATCGACGAGCAGGCCCAGCGCGATGATCAGGGCGCCCAGGGAAATCTTGTGCAAGTCGATGTCGAGCAGGCGCATGCACAGGAAAGTGACGGCCAGCACCAGCGGGATGGTCAGCGCCACCACCAGGCCCGGGCGTACGTCGATGCGCAGCGGCTTGGTGTGCAGGCCCAGCGCGACAAAGCTGACGGCCAGCACGATGAGAATGGCTTCGATCAGGGTATGCACGAACTCGCCCACGGAAGCGGACACGGCTTCAGGCTGGTTCGACACGCGCTGCAATTCTATGCCGACCGGCAACTCGCTCTTCATACGCGTGACGGTTGCCTGCAGGGCCTTGCCCATGTCGATGATGTTGCCGCCCTTTTCCATCGACACGCCCAGGCCGATCACTTCCTTGCCATTGAAACGCATCTTGTCCTTCGGCGGATCCGTGAATTCGCGTTTCACCGTGGCAAAGTCACCGAGGCGGAAGGTGGTGCCGTTGGCCCGCAGCTCCAGGTTTTCCAGGTCCTTGACGGTGGCCATGGCGCCCGTCACGCGCACCTGCAGATTGTCCGTCGGCGTGACCAGCACGCCCGTGGCATTGATGCTGTTTTGCTCGGACAGTTGCTGCACGATGGCGTCAAACGGAATGCCCAGCTGGGCGAATTTCTTGTGCGAAAAGATGATATTGATCTTTTCATCCTGCACGCCGAACAGTTCCACCTTCGACACCTGCCCCACGGCCAGCAGTTCCTGGCGCACCTTGTCCGCGTAATCCTTCATTTCCGCGTAGGTAAAACCGTCGCCGGACAGGGCGAAGATGGAGCCATACGTGTCGCCAAACTCGTCATTGAAGAACGGCCCCACGACGCCGGCCGGCAAGGTGCCCTTGATGTCGCCGATCTTCTTGCGCACCTGGTACCAGGCGGCGGCCGTTTCCTTGGGCGGCGCCGATTCGCGCAACTCCAGCAGGATCAGGGTTTCACCGGGCTTCGAATAGCTGGTGATTTCATTGATGTAGGGCGTTTCCTGCAGCTTCTTTTCCAGCTTGTCCGTCACCTGCTCGGCCATCTGCAGGGCCGTGGCGCCCGGCCAGTACGCTTGCAGCACCATGGCGCGGAAGGTGAACGGGGGATCTTCATCCTGGCCCAGGCTGGCATAGCTGAGCATGCCGCCGATCAGCAGCACGGCCATCAGGTAGCGCGTCAGCGGGATATGTTCGAGCGCCCAGCGCGACAGATTGAAACCGCCCTTCATTTGGCGGCACCCACGCTGACGGGCGACGCGGCGGCAGTCACCGGCGCGGCCGTTTCCGCGCCGAGGATGGTGACTTTCTGGCCCGGCTTGAGCAGGTTGACGCCGGCCGTGACGACGGTCTGGCCCGCCTTCACGCCCGAAGTCAGCAGCAATTCATTGCCGGCCACGCCACCGACGGTCACGGGCACGAGCTTGACGGCGCCGTTTTCCACCACCCACACGGAGCTTTGCGATTTCTCGTTGAACAGGGCCGTCAGCGGCACCTTGATCTGCGGCGTGGCCGTCTGCGAGGCGAACTGCACCACGGCCGTCATGCCCAGGCGTGCCTGCGGCGCGTCGGGGATGCTGACCTTGGCCAGGTAGGTGCGCGTGGCCGCATCGGCCACGGGCGCCACTACACGTATCTTGCCCGGCAGCGCCTGCTTCGGGTCGGCCCACAGGCGCACGGTGACATCCTTGACGCCGCGCAAGGTCTCGACCTTATCTTCCGGAATGCCGATCACGACTTCCTTCTCGCCGGACTTCGCCACCACCACGACGGGCGTGCCGGGCGCCACCACCTGCCCCACTTCGGCATCGATGCGCGTGACGACGCCATCGGCATCGGCCAGCAGACTGGCATAGCCGGACTGGTTGGCCTGGCCCCGGTACAGGGCTTGCGCCGCTTCCACGTTCGATTGCGCCGCCTTGTAGGTGGCGTCCTTGCCATCGAGCACGGCCTGGCTGACGAAATTTTTCTCGCGCAAGTCCTGATAACGCTTCAGCTCGGCACGTGCCAGGTCGCGGTTCGTTTCCGCGCTGGCCAGCGCCGCCTTGGCCTGCGCCTGCGACAGCTGCAGGTCGACGGGATCGAGCTGCATCAATACCTGCCCCTTTTTCACGACGGCGCCCACGTCCACCTTGCGCGCGACGATCTTGCCGCCCACGCGGAATCCCAGCTGCGACGCCACGCGAGGCACGACCTCGCCCGCCAGCTCGGCACTCACGTCGACATTACTACTGGACAACACAATCGCGCGCACGGGGCGCACGTCTTCCACCTTTGGCACCGGCTTGGAACAGGCGGCCAGGGAAACGGCCAGGGCGGCGGCGGCCATCAGGCGCAGGGCAGGAAGAGCGGTTGCGCCGGTCTCGCGGCGCAGGGTTTTCAGGGCAAACAAGGTATTTTCCTTTACTATGCGGGCTGTTGGATTTTTGCGTGAGGAAACTTTTCTCTGGCCGGACGGCCCCAGGAAAAATTTTCCGCACGCGATATCCTTAAATTTGTGACAATATCAGCTGGATCATCGGAGGCAGCTGCGGCCTCTTACTGACTTTCTGGTTATTAATTATAATCGCGCCTAAAAGTTTTTAGTGACTTTTGCGTCACTAATCTCGCGATTACAAAAAGAAGCGTATTCAATGCCTGTAGACCATTACGAAAATTTTCCTGTTGCATCATTTTTACTGCCGCGCCGCCTCGTGCCGGCCGTCGAGGCAATCTATGCCTTCGCCCGCAGCGCCGACGACCTGGCCGATGAGGGCGACGCCACGCCGGCCGAACGCCTGGCCGCCTTGCACGCCTACGAAGAGGCGCTGGGCCGCATCGAGCGCGAAGAAGGCCATGCCGGCGAGAACGCCGCGATGTTCGAGCGCCTGGCCGCCGTCATCGCCAAGTTCCAGCTGCCGCTGAAACCGTTCCGCGATTTATTGTCGGCCTTCAGGCAGGACGTGGAAACGACGCGCTACGCCCGCTACGAGGACGTGCTCGACTATTGCGCCCGTTCCGCCAATCCCGTGGGCTTGCTAATGCTGCACCTGTACGGTGCGGCCGATGAACAGAATGTACGCGATTCCGATGCGATATGTTCAGCGTTGCAACTAATTAATTTCCTGCAAGACGTCGCCATCGACCAGCAAAAGGAGCGCATCTACCTGCCGATGGAAGACCTGAGCCGCTTTGCCGTCTCGCCCGCCGCCTTCGAGCGGCCCGAGGCGCACGGCAAGTGGAGCGCGCTGATGCGCTTCGAGGTGGCGCGCACGCGGGCCCTGATGCTGTCCGGCGCGCCGCTGGCCCTGCGGCTGCGGGGGCGCATCGGCTGGGAATTGCGCCTCGTGGTGCAAGGGGGCTTGCGCATCCTCGAATGTATCGAGGCCGTCAATTACGACGTCTTCCGGCGCCGCCCGAAGCTGGAGAAACGCGACTGGCTGATCATATTCTGGCGCGCCCTGCGCATGTCGCGCAAAAGCCTGCGTCAAGAGACGCAAGTAAAAACGGCTTTTCCCCCGTCGCCCACTCTGTAAGACGATAGAATAGCGGCTTCGATCTGCAACCCTTGCTCTTTTGACTATGTCTCCCGACGAATACTGCCAACAAAAGGCCGCCCAGAGCGGCTCCAGCTTCTACTACAGCTTCCTGTTCCTACCCGCCGAACGCCGTAAGGCCATCACGGCCCTGTACGCCTTCTGCCGCGAAGTCGATGACACGGTCGACGAGTGCACGGACGAAGCCGTGGCACGCACCAAGCTGGTCTGGTGGCGCAAGGAAGTCAAGGCCATGTACGAGGGCAAGCCCACGCACCCCGTGATGCGGGCGCTGCAGCCGCACCTGGACGTTTACAAACTGGAAGAAAAGCATTTGCAGGCCATCATCGACGGCATGGAAATGGACTTGAACCAGACCCGCTACCTCGATTACCAGGCCATGAGCCGCTATTGCTGGCACGTGGCCAGCGTGGTGGGCATCTTGTCGGCCAGCATCTTCGGCGCCACGCGCCCGGAAACCCTGCTGTACGCGGAAAAGCTGGGCCATGCCTTCCAGCTGACCAACATCATCCGCGACGTGGGCGAGGATGCGCGCAAGGGGCGCATCTACCTGCCCATCAACGAGTTGCAGCAGTTCAACGTGACGGCGGCCGACCTGCTGAACGCCCGCCACAGCGACAACTTCGAAAACCTCATGCGCTTCCAGGCGGCGCGCGCGCAGCAGGCCTATGACGACGCCCTGGCCCTGCTGCCGGCCGAAGACCGCCGCGCCCAGCGCCCGGGCCTGATCATGGCCGCCATCTACCGCACCGTGCTCAACGAAGTCGAGCGCGACGGCTACCATGTGCTGCAACAGCGCATCTCGCTCACCCCCATCCGCAAACTGTGGCTGGCGTGGAAGACCTGGGTCCGTGGCTGACCAGGCCGTGACGGGGCGCTATGCCGTCATCGGCGCAGGCTGGGCCGGCTGCGCGGCGGCCATGGAACTGGCCCGCGCCGGCCATGCCGTCACCGTCTACGAGGCGGCGCGCACCCTGGGCGGCCGCGCGCGCCGCGTCGAGCGAGAAAATACCGTGCTCGACAACGGCCAGCACATTTTGCTGGGCGCCTACACGGAAACCTTGCGCCTGATGACACTGGCGGGCCAGGACCCTGGCGAGCTGATCCTTACCCTGCCCCTGCAGATGCGCTATCCGGCCGGTTCGGGCGGGATGGACTTCGTCGCGCCGCGCCTGCCCGCGCCGCTGCACCTGGCGTGGGCCTTGCTGCGCGCCAAGGGGCTGCAGCGCGCCGACAAGCTGTCGCTGATGCGCTTTTCCACGGCCATGCGCTGGATGGGCTGGCAGCTGTACCACGATTGCACCGTCAGCGAACTGCTGCAGCGTTTCGACCAGACGGACACTTTGTGCCGGCTGATGTGGCATCCGCTGTGCCTGGCGGCGCTGAATACCCCGCCCGGGCGGGCCTCGGCCCGCGTCTTCATCAACGTGCTGCGCGACAGCCTGGGGGCAAGCCGCCGCAGCGCCTCCGACATGCTGGTCCCGAAGGCGGACTTGAGTGCCCTGCTGCCCGACGCGGCCGCCCGCTACGTGGCGCGGCATGGCGGCGAGGTCCGCACGGGCGCCAAGGTGGACGCCGTACGCGCCCTGCCCGATGGCCGCTGGCAAGTCGATGATGCCGACACGCATGACGGCATCATCGTGGCCACCTCGTCCGTGCAGGCCGCCAGCCTGCTGCAAGGCGTGCAGGACGCGCGCCTGGCCGATGCGATTGACCGCATGCAGGCGTTCACGCCGGAAGCCATCAGCACCTGCTACCTGCAGTACGACGCCGCCGTGCGCCTGGACTTGCCGTTCCACGCCCTCGTCGATGCGCCGGAGCTGCAGCACTGGGGCCAGTTCGTCTTCGACCGGGGCCAGCTGGACGCCCGCCAGGCGGGACTGCTGGCCGTCGTCATCAGCGCGTCCGGCACGGCCGCCGAGCAGGGCCACGGGCCGCTGGCGCACGCCATCGCCGCCCAGTTGGCGCAGGTCTTGCGGCGGCCGGAGCTGGCACAGCCCGCCTGGACCCAGCTGATCACGGAAAAGCGCGCCACCTTTGCCTGCACGCCCGATCTGCTACGCCCCGGCAACGCCAGCGGCGTGCCTGGCCTGCTGCTGGCGGGCGACTACACGGCCGGCGAGGACCGCGCGCAGGACTACCCGGCCACCATCGAAGCGGCCGTGCGCAGCGGCGTGGCGGCAGCCCGGGCCATGCGTGCCGGCGCGGGCAGGACGGGCGCGACGGTAAAGTAGACTTGACGGTGCATCCTCCCCTGGTGTCGCTGGACCCTGCCAAATTGCATTCTGTCGCACCGCGCTGGTGCGGCCGCCTCCGCTTGGGTACAGTTTGATCATCGACAAACCACCCGCCACGAGGAACGCCATGCCCACCACCTTGCACTTGAAAACCAGCCTGAAAGCCGTGGCACTGGTACTCATCGTGGCGCTGGCCGTGTTCAGCGTGGCCGATGGCCAGCAGCCGCGGCAGGCGCCGATGCTGCTGAGCCAGGCAAGCATGCTGCTGCCGGCAGTCGGCTGACACGGCCTTACGGACCCGAAACCATGACTATGCACAAACAAGAGTTTCTCGACGCGCTGCGGCGCGCGCTGGCGGGCTTGCCGCCCGACCTGGCGGCCAAGACGCTCGACTATTACGAACAGACCTTCAACGAAGGCGCGGCGGCCGGCCGCAGCGAGCGCGAGATCGCCGACGACCTGGGCGATCCGAAGAAAATCGCCCTGACCCTGCGCAGCAGCACGCACCGCCAGGCCTTCGAGCAAAGGAAGACGCCCGTCAACCTGCTGCGCCTGCTTGTCTCGCTGGTGGGCCTGGCCATCTTCAACCTGTTCATGGTCGTGCCCGCCGCCGTGTATGCGGCCCTGCTGGCCACGCTGTACGCCGTCGGCCTGAGCCTGTACCTGGCCGGCATCGCCATCACGGCCAGCGGCCTGTCCGGCGCCAACGAACTGGTGCTCGACGGTCCCCTGCGCTACATGCTCATCCATGATGACGACGGCGGCGACGGCGATGACCGGCGCGAAACCCGCATCACCATCGGCGACACGGGCATCGAGGTGCACCACGTGCCCGGCCCCGCCAGGGACGCGGCGGAGACGCCGACGCCGTCCTCGCGCGTCATCGAACGGGCCGAGGCGCTGGCCGGCAGCGGCATCCGCATCTCGACCGACATGGACCGCGATGCGCGCACGACACAAACCGTGTTTGGCATGGGAATGTTGCTCGGCGGCATAGTCATCTTCCTGCTCAGCCTGGTGGTCACGCGCTATACCTTGATCGGCATCAAGCGCTACATCGCCATGAATGTCTCCCTCCTCAAAGGTCACTAGAAAGGCTGCCATGAAACGCTTATTCAAAGTGGGCCTGTCCATGTTCCTGCTGGCCCTGGTCCTCATCGCCATGTCGTATGCGGCCCTGCGCGCCAAGGGCATCAGCAGCCCCAGCAGCGCTGCCGGCCGCGCCGTGCGCAGCGACACGCGGCCCGTTTCCGCCAGCATCACCAGCATCGACCTGGCCGGCCCTATCGACCTGGTGCTGCGGCGCGGCAGCACGCCGTCGCTGAAGGTGAGCGGCGAACAGCGCCTGCTGTCGAACGTGGAGACGAACGTCGATGGCACGACCCTGCATATCGGCCCGAAAGGCATGCTGTTCCACCACCGCCAGCCCCTGCAGGTAGAACTGGTGCTGCCGGCCCTCGTCCGCCTGGAAGTGCACGGCAATGGCGACAGCAAGATCACGGGCTTTTCCGGCGACAGTTTTATCCTGGAATTGATGGGATCGGGCAACGTCAGCTTCACGGGCCGCTACAAGCAAGTGCAAGCCACCGTCAACGGCAGCGGCGACCTGGACATCAACGCGGGCAACAGCGACAGCGTGGTGCTGGAGATGGTGGGTTCCGGGCGCATCGCCGCCAGCGGCAATACCAAGTTCGTGCGCGCCGACCTGAGCGGTTCGGGCGATATCGATGCGGAACACCTGGCCGCCGACAAGGCCAGCGTCAGCCTGCAAGGCTCGGGCCAGAGCACCGTCTTCGTGCGCGACGCCGCCAACCTGACCCTGCGCGGCAGCGGCGACATCCACGTCCACGGCAACCCGCGCCAGCGCGATGCGCAGAAAAGCGGTTCCGGCGATATCATCTGGCATTAATGATGACGCAGCTCACAATCTACTGCGCGGCGCGATGTGCGGCCGGCGATGCTCGCTGCCCCGGCGGCCCCGTACCAGAGTACAGCTGCGCTTCTCAGCCACCGCCGCCCGCTGCGATTGTGAACTGCGTCGTGGCGTTGAAACATTTCTCTTTCAGCGACTCTTTTCCAGCCATGCCACGGCCTGCTCGCCGGCCGCCTTGCCTTGCGCCAGGCAGGCCGTCAGCAGGTAGCCGCCCGTCGGCGCTTCCCAGTCCAGCATTTCCCCCGCGACGAAGACGCCCGGCATGGCGCGCAGCATGCTGCCGTCGATGCCGTCGAACCCCACCCCGCCGGCACTGCTGATGGCTTCATCGATGGGGCGCGGGCGCTTGAGCGTGACGGGCAGCAGCTTGATGGCGGCCGCCAGCCTCGCTTCGTCGGCGAAGTCGGCCGCGCCCAGGCATTCGCGCAGCAGGCCCGATTTCACGCCCTTGATGCCCAGCCGACTTTGCAAATGACTGGACATGGAGCGGGCACCGCGCGGGCGCGTCACTTCCTCGAACACCCGCTCATGGCTGTGGTCGGGCGCCAGGTCCAGCCAGATGGTGGTGCTGCCCTCGGCGGCGATCTGTTCGCGCAAGGCGGACGATAGCGCGTAAATCAGGCTGCCTTCCACGCCGCCCGCCGTGATGACGAACTGGCCCTGGCGCCGGATCATGCAGCCATCGCTGTCGCGCGCCGAGATGGCCACCGTCGTCAGCGGTTCGCCCGCATGGCGGCTGCTGAAATGCGCGCTCCAGTCCACGTCGAAGCCGCAATTGGCCGGCGCCAGGGGTGACACGGCCACGCCCTGCCCTTGCAGCAGCGGCACCCAGGCGCCGTCCGACCCGAGCCGCGCCCAGCTGCCGCCACCGAGCGCCAGGATGACGGCGTCAAAGCGGCACAGGCGCTCGCCGTCCGGGGTGGCAAACGCCAGCTGGCCGTCCTGCCAGCCCGTCCAGCGATGGCGCATGTGAAATTGCACGCCCGCTTCGCGCAGGCGGTGCAGCCAGGCGCGCAGCAGGGGCGCCGCCTTCATGTCCGTGGGGAAGACGCGGTTCGACGAGCCGACGAAGGTGTCCACGCCCAGGCCGTGCACCCAGTCGCGCACCTTTTGCGGGCCGAACTGGTCCAGCGCCGCTTTCACGCGGTGCGCCTGCCTGCCATAGCGCGAGACGAAGGCCTGGTAGCCTTCCGCATGCGTGATGTTCATGCCGCCCCGCCCCGCCAGCAGGAATTTGCGGCCGACGGAGGGCATGGCGTCGAACAGCTCCACCCTGGCGCCCCCGTCGGCGGCCGCCTGGGCGGCCATCAGGCCGGCGGGGCCGCCGCCGATGACGGCGATGTGAAACGGAGGGGAAGTCGATTGGGTCATGGCAGGCTGGGAAGACGGTGAAAACCCCGGCATTTTAGTCGAGATTGGGCGGGATATGGCCGGCCGATGGCGCTCGCGCCCAAAAATGGGGCATACTGCGCGGACATGCTGCGACGATCAGCGGTTTATTTCATGGAACAATGAGACGACGAGAGGAGAAACACATGGGTGCAGGATTCTGGATTTCCCGCTATTTGCTGGCCAGCTCGATTTTATTCATCATCCTGACGGTGGTCGAGTACAGCAAGGGCACCACCAGCCGGGCCGACATCCTCAGCGCGCTGGCCTGGTCGCTGGTGGCATCGGCCATCTTCATCGGCTCGAAATACTGGCGCTACAAGAAGGCCATTGCCTGCGCCGCGTGCGGCGACACGACGGCCGGCAAGCCGAAAACCCGGGCGTGACGCAAAAACGGCCACTTCGATGAAGTGGCCGCCTTGGAGCACGGGGGGGGTCAGCCGCCCGTCACGGGCGGGAAGAAGGCCACCTCGTCTCCTTCAGCGATCACGGTATCGGCATCGCACATCACCTGGTTATGCGCCATGCGCAGCGCGCGTCCCTGCGCCAGCGCCTGTTCCCACTTGCCGCCGCGGGCGATCAGCAGGGTTCTCACCTCGCCCACCGTCAGCGGCCCGGCCACTTCCAGCACTTCCTGGGCCGTGCCCACCAGTTCGCGCACGCTGGCGAAAAATCGCAGATTGATCTTCATCAAGGCTTCCTCAGTACAGCAATTCATTGAACGGGATGAAGCGCAGCTTGTCGCCGCGCGCAATCGACAGTCCCGGCGGGCAATCGATCAAGCCGTCGCCCCACACGGTGGACGTCAGCACGCCCGAACTCTGGTTGGCGAACAGTTCCAGCTCGCCGTCTTCATTGACTTTGGCGCGCAGGAATTCGTTGCGCTTGTCCGCCTTCAGGCGCTCGAAAGCGGCCGGCAACGCGTAGCCGCGCGGCGCCACGTCGCCTGCCACGCCCTGCAGGCGCAGGATGAAGGGACGCACGAACAGCAGGAAAGTGACGAAACTGGACACGGGATTGCCGGGCAGGCCGACAAAGAAGGCGTCCTGCACTTCGCCGAAGGCCAGGGGCTTGCCCGGCTTGACGGCGATCTGCCACATGTTCAGCCGCCCTTCCGCTTCCACGGCCGGCTTGATATGGTCTTCCTCGCCCACGGACACGCCGCCCGAGGTGATGATCAGGTCATTGCCCTGGGCCGCCTGGCGCAGCACGGCCTTCGTCGCTTCCAGGCTGTCGGGCACGATGCCCAGGTCCGTGATCTCGCAGCCGAGGTTTTCCAGCAGGCCCCGCAAGGTAAAACGGTTCGAGTTGTAGACGGCGCCCGGCGCCAAAGGTTCACCGGGCATGGCCAGCTCGTCGCCCGTGAAGAACACGGCCACGCGCAGCTTGCGCAGCACGGGCAGCTGCGCCAGGCCCACGGAGGCGGCCAGGCCCATTTCCTGGCTGCGCAGGCGCCGGCCCGCACCGAGGATGACGCTGCCGGCGCGGATATCCTCGCCCTGGCGGCGCACCCATTCGCCCGCCTGCGGCACGTGGTTCACCGTCACCACGCCGTCAAGCACGCTGCACTGCTCCTGCATCACCACGCAGTCGGCGCCGTCGGGCAGCAAGGCGCCCGTGAAGATGCGCGCCGCCGTCCCCGGCTGCAATGGCTGGCCCACGTGGCCGGCCGCGATGCGCTGCGACACGGGCAGGCTGGCCGCGCCGCTGGCGCAATCCTGCGCGCGCACGGCATAGCCATCCATCTGCGTGTTGTCGCGCTCGGGCACGTCCAGGGTCGACGTTTGCGCGGCCGCCAGCACGCGGCCGTTGGCGCGCAGGGTGTCGACCAGCTCCACCTCGGCCACCGGGCGCGCCGCGCCCAGCATGAAGGCTTGCGCCTCGGCCACCGACAGCATGGGTTTACGTACAGTGCTGGCGTCCGTCATCACAAGCCCGTATTGGCGGCGATGTACGCCTTCATTTTTTCCACGTCGGCCTCCATCACGACGAACTTCTGCGGCAAGTCCTCGATGTTCTCGAAACCGGCCGGGCGTTCCGCGTCCACGCCCAGCGCTTCGAGGATGGTTTCGTTGAACTTGGCCGCCAGCGCCGTTTCCAGCACGATCATCGGCACGTTCGGCTCCAGGTGCTCGCGCGCCACCTTGATGCCGTCGGCCGTGTGCGTGTCGATGGTGATGCCGTAGTCGTCGGCCACGTCGCGAATGGTGTCGAGGCGGTCCTGGTGCGTGGACTTGCCCGACTTGAAGCCGTATTTGGCCACCAACTTGAATTCGTCGCCGTCGCTGCCCGGCTTGCCGGACAAATCAAAACCGCCGTGGGTTTCCACTTTCGTGAACAGCGCGCGCACGCGTTCGCTGTCGCGCCCCACCAGGTCGTAGACGAAGCGCTCGAAGTTCGACGCCTTCGAGATATCCATCGACGGGCTGCTCGTGTGGTAGGTTTCGGCCGACTTGCGCACGCGGTAGACGCCCGTGCGGAAGAATTCGTCGAGCACGTCGTTTTCATTCGTCGCGGCCACCAGTTTCGAGATGGGCAGCCCCATCATGCGGGCGATGTGGCCGGCGCAGATATTGCCGAAGTTGCCAGAAGGCACGGTGAACGACACTTTCTGCTCGTTGCTGGTGGTGGCCGCCAGGTAGCCGCGGAAGTAGTACACGACCTGCGCCACGACTCTCGCCCAGTTGATGGAGTTGACGGTGCCGATCTTCTGCCGCGCCTTGAAGGCCAAGTCGTTCGACACGGCTTTCACCATGTCCTGGCAGTCGTCGAACACGCCTTCGACGGCGATGTTGTAGATGTTCGGGTCTTGCAGGCTGAACATCTGCGCCGTCTGGAAGGCGCTCATTTTCTTGTGCGGCGACAACATGAAGACGCGGATGCCCTTCTTGCCGCGCATGGCGTATTCGGCCGCGCTGCCCGTGTCGCCCGAGGTGGCGCCGAAGATATTGAGTTCGGCGCCCGTCTTGGCCAGGGTGTATTCGAACAGGTTGCCCAGCAGCTGCATGGCCATGTCCTTGAAGGCCAGGGTCGGGCCGTTCGACAGCGCCTGCAGGATCAGGGTGGTCGATCCGCCCTTGACGACGTTTTCTTCCAGCACGCGCAGCGGCGTGATGTCGGCCGCGTTTTCGCCGGCGCGGGCGTTCTTGTAGACTGCCTTGGTATAGGTTTTCGCCGTCAATGCCTTCAGGTCCGCGGCCGGGATATCGGTGGCGAACTTCTTCAGGATTTCGTAGGCCAGGTCGGCATACGACAATGTGCGCCAGGCATTGAGCTCGGCACCAGTGACTTGCGGGTAGTGTTCAGGGAGATACAGTCCGCCATCGGGGGCCAGGCCGCCCAGGAGGATGTCGGAGAATTGCTGCAGATTCGATGGCGCTTTGTCAGCGCGGGTAGACACGTAATGCATAGATTTGAAGAGTCCAGTTGAGCTGAGTGCGGTTGATCATGAATGGCAGCGGATATTATAGTGCCAGGCGCTGCCCAAGGCGAATCGCAAGCGTACCCAGGCGCCCTGGCCCCCCCGCCTGTTGTCAAACAGCAGCGTCCGGCATTGCCGGAATCATGGCAAAAGCATTGCACTTTGGAAATTTTTCAGGCCGAGATCAACGCTGCGCATAAAGATGCGCCCGCATGCTGGCGTGCGCACCGGATTTGCGCCACACTGGCGCTTGTCGGCCGCATTGCGGCCATTCATGGAACAGGCCATGTCGCTGAGTAAAAAACCGTATTTGCAAAGCGCCGCCCTGCGCCCCGATGCCGTCGTCGACCTGGACCGCTATCCATTCACCATCCCCGCCATCCGCGACTTCGTGCACGTGGACTTCCACCGCGACGTGACGTTTTTCGTGGGCGAGAACGGCAGCGGCAAGTCGACCATGCTCGAAGCGCTGGCCGTGGCGCTGGGCTTCGGCAAGGATGGCGGCACGCGCAACGTGCGCATCGCCCTGCCATCGGACGAGGAATCGGGCCTGCATGCGCATTTGCGCCTGAGCAAGAGCTATAAAAAACCCGAGGACAGCTATTTCCTGCGCGCGGAAAGCTTTTTCAACGTCGCCACCTACATGGACGGCATGCCCGAATACCTGGCCGGCTACGGCGGCAAGTCGCTGCACGCGCAATCACACGGCGAAGCGTTCATGGCGACCCTGATCAACAAGCTGCGGGGCAAGGGACTGTATCTGCTGGACGAGCCGGAGGCGGCCCTGTCGCCCAGCCGCCAGCTGGCCGCGCTATCGGTGATCCATCAGCTGGTGCAGGACGACTCGCAGCTGATCATCGCCACCCACTCGCCCATCCTGCTGGCCTACCCGAACGCGAAAATCCTGATGTTTACGGGCGGCGGCATCCACGAAGTGGCGTATGAGGATACGGAACACTATGCCGTGACGCGCGATTTTCTGAATCACTACCCGAGAAGGCTGGAGCAGCTGTTTGAGGAGGAGTGAGGTGGTGGCTTGCTGCTTTGGTGATGTCGGCTTACGCCCTGCGGGCTAAGCCGACCTGCGTTGCTTGCGTCATGGCGTAGGTCGGATTAGCGCGGCGCGCGTAATCCGACAACATCACCGGCACATCAGCAAGCGGCGTGATTGACAGTAATCACGTGGACGGCCAAGCCGCCCAAGGACGTTTCCTTGTACTTGTCCTGCATGTCCGCACCCGTCTGGCGCATGGTCTCGATGACTTCGTCGAGGCTGACGAAGTGGGTGCCGTCGCCCTTGAGCGCCAGCGAGGCGGCCGTGATGGCTTTCACGGCGCCCATGCCGTTGCGCTCGATGCACGGGATCTGCACCAGGCCGCCGATGGGGTCGCAGGTCATGCCCAGGTGGTGCTCGATGCCGATTTCGGCCGCGTTCTCGATCTGTTCGTTCGTGCCGCCCAGGGCCGCCACCAGGCCGGCCGCCGCCATGGCGCAGGCCACGCCCACTTCGCCCTGGCAGCCCACTTCGGCGCCCGAGATGGAGGCATTGCGTTTGCACAACATGCCGATGGCGGCTGCCGTCAGCATAAAGCGGCGCACGCCGCCCACGGGGTCGCTGGGGCGGCAATCCTGCGCGTAGTAGCGCAGCACGGCCGGGATGATGCCGGCGGCGCCGTTGGTCGGCGCCGTCACGACCCTGCCGCCGGCCGCGTTTTCCTCGTTGACGGCCATGGCGTACAGGCTGACCAGGTGCACGGCGTCGTGCGGCAAGTCGTTGGCGCGGTTGTCGGACGCCTTGGCTTCCTGCGCCAGGCGCCACAGCTTGGCGGCGCGGCGCTTGACGTTCAAGCCGCCCGGCAGGTTGCCCGTCGTTTCCAGGCCATGCGCGATACAGTCGCGCATGACGTGCCAGATGCGGTCCAGTCCTGCATCGAGTTCCGTCTCGCTGCGCTTGACGCATTCGTTCGCGCGCAGCATTTCCGGGATCGACAGGCCGCTTTCCACGCCATGCGCCAGCAGTTGCTCCATGGTATCGAAAGGGAAGACGACGCGGGCAGCAGCGGCCGATTCCACCGCCGCCTCGGCCTGCGCCTCGCCCGCTTCGCGGATAAAGCCGCCGCCGATCGAGTAATACACCTTGTCGACGCGGCTGCCGTCCGCCAGTTTCAAGGTAAACAGCATGCCGTTCGGGTGCTCGGGCAAGGATTCGCTCTTGTGCCAGATCAAGCCAGTGGCGGCCGTGAACGGCACCACGTGCGTGCCCAGCAGCGCGATCTCGCCGGCCGCCTCGATGGCGGCCAGCATGCTGTCGACGGCGTCGGGCGCCACGTGCTGCGGGGTCTCGCCCATCAGGCCCAGAATGACGGCCTTGTCCGTGGCATGGCCCACGCCCGTCAGCGCCAGCGAGCCATACAGGGCCGCCTCGACGCCCACTACCTGGTCCAGCGGACCGTATTCGACCAGAAAACGCCGCGCCGCCACCATCGGTCCCACGGTGTGGGAACTCGACGGCCCGATGCCGATCTTGAACAGGTCAAATACGCTCATATCCATGTAGTGTCTCTTTATATTAGTATGTTTTTATAAATGCTCGTGCGTGCTCAGGCTGCCTTGGCCGCCTGCCCTGCGTCGACATTGGCCAGCATGTCCGTGACCATCTGCTCGACGCCGATCTGCGCCTTCCAGCCCCAGTCGGCGCCGGCCTTGCTGTCGTCCAGGCTTTGCGGCCAGCTGTCGGCGATGGCCTGGCGGCTGTCCGGCTTGTAGCTGATCTTGAAGTCCGGCACCATGTGCACGATGGCTTTCGCCAGCTGCTCGGGGTTGAACGACACGCCGGCCACGTTGTACGAGGAGCGGATCTTGATCGATGCCGCCGGCGCGTCCATCAGTTCGATGGTGGCGCGGATGGCGTCGGGCATGTAAATCATCGGCAAGGTGGTGTTCGCGTCCAGGAAGCAGTCATAGCGCTCGCCGCGCAAGGCCGCGTGGAAGATGGCGATGGCGTAGTCCGTGGTGCCGCCGCCCGGAGGCGATTTGTAGCTGATGATGCCCGGGTAGCGGATGCTGCGCACGTCCACGCCGTACTTGTTGAAATAGTATTCGCACAGGCGCTCGCCGGCCAGCTTGCTGATGCCGTACATCGAGGTCGGGTCCATCACCGTCATTTGCGGGGTGTTGACTTGCGGCGTGTTCGGGCCGAAGGCGGCGATCGACGACGGCCAGAAGATGCGCAGCGGCTTGCCCGCTTCGCCCCGTTCGCGCGCCAGCTCCAGGATATTGAGCAAGCCATCCATGTTCAGGCTCCACGCCTTCAGCGGGGCCGCTTCGCCCGTGGCCGACAGCATGGCCGCCAGCTGGTAGACCTGGGTGATGTTCTCGTCGGCGATGAGCTTTGCCAGGCCGTCCTTGTCCAGCACATTCAGCTGCGCGTAGCGCTTGGCCTGGTACAGATTGTTCGTGCCGATGTCGCTGGCGATGACGTTGTCCGCGCCGTGCTGCTGCGCCAGCGCGCCCACCAGTTCACTACCGATTTGGCCGTTTGCGCCGATAACTAAAATGCGTTCCATAGTCTTGTCCTGATATCTTATTAGTTATTATTAATTGTTAGTCGTGGTTGTCGGCAGCAAGCCCAGTTCCTTGCCGGCCTGCTCGAAGGCGGCCAGCACCTGCACCAGCTGTGCGCGGGTGTGGGCGGCCGACAGCTGCACGCGCACCCTGGCCTGGCCCATCGGCACGACGGGGTAGAAGAAGCCCGTCACCAGCACGCCCAGTTCATACAGGCGGGCGGCGAATTTCTGTGCCACGGGGGCCTCGAACAGCATCACGGGAACGACGGGATGGGTGCCCGGCTTGATGGTAAAGCCGATGCGCTCGATTTCGCTGCGGAAGAAAGCCGTATTCTCATGCAGGCGGTCGCGCAGTTCCGTCGACTTGGCCAGGCGCTCGAGCACCGACAGCGAGGCGCCGGCGATCGATGGCGCCAGGGTGTTCGAGAATAAATAGGGGCGCGATTTCTGGCGCAGGGTGTCGATGACTTCCTTGCGCGCCGAGGTAAAGCCGCCCATGGCGCCGCCCAGGGCCTTGCCCAGGGTGCCCGTGATGATGTCGATGCGGCCCATCACATTGTGGTGCTCGTGCGTGCCGCGGCCCGTCGCGCCCATGAAGCCGGAAGCGTGGCATTCGTCGATCATCACCAGCGCGCCGTACTGGTCGGCCAGGTCGCAGATCTTGTCGAGCTGCGCAATCGTGCCATCCATCGAGAACACGCCGTCCGTGACGATGACCTTGTGGCGCTTGCCGGCGGCAACCGCCGCCTGAAGCTGCACTTCCAGGTCGGCCATGTCGTTGTGGGCGTAGCGGTAGCGGCCGGCCTTGCACAGGCGGATGCCGTCGATGATGGAAGCGTGGTTCAGCGCGTCGGAGATGATGGCGTCGTTTTCATCGAACAGGGGTTCGAACACGCCGCCGTTGGCGTCGAAGGCCGCTGCGTACAAAATCGTGTCTTCCGTGCCCAGGAAGGCGGAAATCGCCTGTTCCAGTTCCTTGTGCACGGTTTGCGTGCCGCAGATGAAGCGCACGGACGACAGGCCGTAGCCGTATTTTTGCGTGGCGGCAATAGACGCTTCCTGCGTCTGCACGTCGCCGGACAGGCCCAGGTAGTTGTTTGCACACATATTGATCAGGGTACGGCCATCGTCGCACACCACTTCGGCGCCCTGGCGCGAGGCGATCACGCGCTCGGGCTTGTACAAGCCCTGCTGGCGCAGTTGATCGAGATTCTGTTGCAGACCGCTGAAAAAGGTGTTCTTCGCTTGCTCGCTCATGATATTCCTTGTGTCCCTGATGGATGCGTGTGGTGTGCGTGTGGTTTCAGCCGCCATAGGGGAAAAGCCGTCGCTTGACCGGTGCGCGCACAATGCTGTACCGTGAAGCGCTGTTTGAAGTCTACACGTTTCCGTGTTTTTCCTCAAAATCCACTATTTCGAACTGAAATTCAATATAGTGGATATTACCCAAGCCTATTGAACTTTGCAAGCCACCTGCCGATGAAAACCAGCGTTTCGACCAATTCCCCCCCAGAAGTGGGTGCCACCCTGCAACGGCTGCGCCTGGCGCGCGGCCTGACACTGGAGGATTTGTCGCGCATCGCGGGCGTGTCGAAGTCCATGCTGTCGCAGATCGAGCGCGAAAAAGCCAATCCCACCATCGCCATCACCTGGCGCCTGGCCAACGCCCTGGGCGTGCAGATCGGCGAATTGCTGTCCAGCGCGGAAAAAGCCGTGGAAACCATCCGCGTCACGGACGCCCACGAAACCCCCACCCTGCCCGGCGACCACGCGGGCTACGTGCTGCGCATCCTGGGGCCGATGGAACTGGCGGGCAAGTACGAATGGTATGAAGTGACGCTGGCGCCGGGCGGCGAACTGGCGTCGCAGCCGCACGACCCGGGCACCACCGAGCATTTGACGGTGATCCACGGCAACCTGGAACTGGAAGTGGGCGCGGCAAAGAAAAAGGTCAAGAATGGCGGCACGGCGCGCTATCCGGCCGACTTGCCGCACACGATACGCAATCTGGGCAAGACCGAGGGCAAGGCGCTGCTCGTAGTCATCCACAGGTAGGCGCCGCCAGCAGTGCGCAATAGGTTCATATGGCTATGCTAAGATTTTAGTATAGACAAGATTTCCAGGCCTGGATGTCTTCGCAGAGCGTCGCGGCACATCCCGGCTCGTCCAGTCACGCGGTCACGCGCGGCATCCAGGCTGCCAACGCCTACACGGAGCCACCGCGATGACCATTTCCGACAGCACCACCACCTTCCACCACAAGAAAGTCGTGCAGTACGACCCTGATTTGCCCTTCGATGCGTCACCGGACATCGTCTACCGTTTGTCGCTCGACTACGACGACGAGCGCAAGATGGATGAACTGATCGCCGGCTTTCTCGACCAGGCCGACAAAGGCGCGCTCGAAGCGCTGATCATCGGCATGTGGGGCGACCCCTACGAATCGGGCGCCGACGAGGTGATGGCCGCGCTGATCGCCCACGCGCCGCAGCTGCCGAAGCTGCGCGCCCTGTTCATCGGCGACATGACGTACGAGGAATGCGAAATCTCGTGGATCGTGCAGGGCAGCTACAAGCCCCTGCTGGACGCCTTCCCGCTGCTGGAGGAGTTGCGCATCCGCGGCGGCAATGAACTCGTCATCGAACCGTTCGCGCACCAGCACCTGCGCCGCTTCACCATCGAAGCGGGCGGCCTCGATCAAAAGATCGCCGAAGCGCTGGCGCAATCGAGCATGCCGCAGCTGGAACACCTGGAACTGTGGCTGGGCACGGACGACTATGGTTTCTCGGGCGACGTGGACCTGTACCGCAAGGTGCTGGCGCAGCTGACCGTGCCCACCCTGAAGTATCTCGGCCTGCGCGACGCGCAAATCGCCGACGACCTGGCCGTGTGGCTGGCCGAGGAACCGCTGGTGGCGCAGCTGCACACCCTGGACCTGTCGCTGGGCACCATCGGCGACCTGGGCGCCGTGGCCGTGCTCCAGCACACGCAGCTGGGCGGCTTGACGCGCCTGGACCTGTCGCACCACTACATTTCCGAGGAAAACCAGGCGAAGCTGAAGGCGCTGCCCTTCGAGGTGGTGCTGGACGACCCGCAGGAAGAGGACGAAGACGACGGCGACACCTACCGCTACGTGGCCGTGGGCGAATAAGCGGAGTTTTATCCTTTGCTGATGCCTCTCACCCTGCTGGCGACACAGGGCAGCAAGCGCGTGCGCCTGATGCAGGCGGCGCGCGCGCAGCTGCGCCTGCCGCCCGCGCAGGTGCTGGAATGGCGCGACTGGCTGGCGCGGCCGGCGCTGCTGCAGCACGCCCTGCGCCAGCCAGGCATACTCAAAATCGAGCCGCCCGGCGACGATCCCGCCGCCCACCTGCTGTTGCTGCGGGCGGGCTGCCGCCTGCTGGACCGCCCGCCGGTCGCCGCCCCCGCGCTCGGCCAGCTGCTGGCCATGGATGCGTGGTTTGCCGGCTTTTCCCATGCCATGCAAGACCTGGCGACGCAACTGGCCCGGCTGCCGCAGGCCCGCGTCTTCAATGCGCCGGGCGAGATCACCCTCATGACGGACAAGCTGGCCTGCCAGCGCCACCTGGCCGCGCACGGCGTGCCGATACCTGTCTTGCTGGGACCCGTGCACGGCTACGAGCACCTGCAGTCGCTGCTGCATGAACACCAGCTGGACCGCGTCTATTTAAAACCGCGCTACGGCTCGTCCGCGTCCGGCGTCATCGCCTACCGCAGGAACAAGGCGGGGCGGCAGCAAGCCACCACCTCGGCCGCCTTGCAGCATGAGGACGGCGCGGCGCGCCTGTTCAATGTCAAGCGCATGGCCCGCTACGAGACGGCCGCCGACATCGCGGCCCTCGTCGATGCGCTGGCCACGCAGGAACTGTACGGGGAAGCGTGGCTGAACAAGCCGCGCTGCGGCGACAGCCACTACGACCTGCGCGTCGTGACCGTGGCGGGCCAGCCCGCGCACCGGGTGGCGCGCATCGGACAGCACATGATGACGAATCTGCACCTCGACAATCGGCGCGGCGAGGCGGCGGGCCTGCTGGACGACGCCGACATGCGGGCACTGGAGCAAACCGCCGCCCAAGCCGCGCGCGCCTTCCCCGCCAGCCACGTGACGGGCTACGACCTCGTCGTGCGCCAGGGCCAGGCCCATGTGCTGGAAGCGAACGCCTTCGGCGACCTGCTGCCCGGCCTGCTCTGGCAAGGCATCGATACTTACACGGCACAACTGGCCCATGCTTAAAGAAACACCGGCCATCCCCGACATGCACGCAGTCGTCGGCAGCCACGACATCGTCTTCCTCACGCTCGACACCCTGCGCTTTGACGTGGCGCAAGCGCTGTACGAGGCGGGCGAATTGCCCGTGCTGGGGCGTTTTCTGCCGCCGGGCGGCTGGGAACGCCGCCACTCGCCCGCCACGTTTACCTACGCGGCGCACCAGGCCTTCTTCGCGGGCTTTCTGCCCACGCCGGCCGCGCCGGGCCGCCATCCGCGCCTGTTCGCCAGCGCGTTTGCGGGCAGCGAGACGACGTCGCCAAACACCTTTGCCTTCGAGGAAGCGGATCTGCCCGCCGCGCTGGCCGCGCGCGGCTACCGCACCCTCTGCATCGGCGGCGTGGGCTTCTTCAACAAACAGACGGCGCTGGGCACGGTGCTGCCGTCGCTGTTCCAGGAAAGCCACTGGAGCGCGGGCATGGGCGTGGCCAGCCGCCACTCAACCGAAAAACAGGTGGCGCTGGCGACCCGCCTGCTGGCGCAAAACGATCAACGCACTTTTTTGTTCATCAACGTGGCCGCCCTGCACGCGCCGAACCGCGCCTACCTGCCCGGCTGCCGCGCCGATTGCCTGGACAGCCACGCGGCCGCCCTGCGTTATGTGGACGGCGCGCTGGCTCCCCTGTTTGCCGCCTGCGCCGCGCGCGCGCCCACCTTTGCCATCGTCTGCTCGGACCACGGCAGCGCCTATGGCGAAGACGGCTACCGGGGCCACAGAGTCGCCCACGACAGCGTGTGGAGCGTGCCGTATGCGCACTTTCTCATCGCCCCCGATACCGATATACCTCCCAAGGAGTCCCCACCGTGAATCCATCCGAACAGCCGGGCACCCTGGCGCAGCGCATGCGCCACACGCCCTACCAGGCCTATTCGTATTCCTACCCGCACAAGGCGGCCTACCGCGCCCTGCCGCAGGCGGCCCCGCTGGCGCCCCTGTGGGCGCGGCAGGACCGCTCCGCCCTGTTCGCCTACATCCATATTCCATTCTGCGAGATGCGCTGCGGCTTTTGCAACCTGTTCGCCATGGCCCGTCCCGGCGCCGACATGGTCGAACGCTACGTGCAGCAAGTGCTGGTGCAGATGCGCGCACTCAACGGCGCACTGGGCGAACGGCGCTTCGCCCGCTTCGCGCTGGGCGGCGGCACGCCCACCTACCTGTCGCCCGCGCAGCTGGGCACCCTGCTGTGCGGCGCGCGCGACATCCTCGGCATCGACCTGGAGCACACGCCGGCCGGCATCGAGGCATCGCCCGAAACCATCACGGCGGAACGCCTGGCCGTCTGCCGCGCGCATGGCATCGACCGGGTCAGCCTGGGCATCCAGAGCTTTGCCGCCGGCGAAATGCGCGCCCTGGCCCGCCCCCAGCAGAACGCCACCGTCCAGCACGCCATCGGCCTGATACGCGCGGCCGGCTTTCCCACCCTGAATCTGGACCTGATCTACGGCATCGCCGGGCAGACCGTGGCCAGCCTGCTCGCCTCCATCGACAGCGCGCTGGCCTTCGCCCCCGAGGAGCTCTATCTGTATCCGCTGTACGTGCGCGAGCAGACGGGTCTTGGAAAAGTGGCGCGCCGCCAGGGCGCGCAGTCGCTGGCCCCCATCAAGCTGGCGCAGGACGGCGACAGCCGCCTGGCCCTGTACGCGGCCGCGCGCGACCATTTGCGCGCCCGGGGCTACGAGCAGGTGTCCATGCGCATGTTCCGCGCCCCCCATGCGCCGGAACAGGACGGACCGTCGTACTGCTGCCAGAATGACGGCATGGTGGGCCTGGGCGCAGGCGCCCGCTCCTACACGGCCAGCCTGCATTATTCGAGCCAATACGCGGTAGCGCGCACGGACACCGTCAACATCATCGAGCGCTACCTGGCGCTCGATGAAACCCGCTTCGCCCAGGCCGAACACGGCTACGTGCTGGGCGAGGAAGAACAGCGCCGCCGCTACGTGATCCAGTCGCTGCTGACGCAGCCGGGCCTGGACCGCGACGCCTACGCGGCCCGCTTCGGCACGCGCTGCGAAGCGGACCTGCCGCAACTGGCCGAGCTGCACGCCCTGGACCTGGTGGCGGAAGACGGCCCGCTGCTGCGCCTGAATGACCGTGGTTACTCGTATGCCGACACCATCGGCCCCTGGCTGGCATCCGAGACGGTGCGCGCGCTGATGGCGCAGGAGGGGCAGGCGTGCTGACAACGCAGCCGGGCACCTTGTCCCTGCTGTACCGGGGCACGCTAGCCAGCTGCAACTACGCCTGCGGCTACTGCCCCTTCGCCAAGAAGCGCGACAGCCGCGCCGCGCTGGCCCGCGATGCGCGCGAAGTGGCGCGTTTTACCGGCTGGGTGGCGGCGCAAGCGCGCCCCATCGGCGTGCTGTTCACGCCCTGGGGCGAAGCGCTGGTGCGGAGCCACTACCGCACGGCCATGCAGGCCCTGGCCCGCCTGCCGCACGTGCGCCAGGTGGCGCTGCAGACGAATCTGTCCGGCCCCCTGAACTGGCTGGATGGAATGGATGGCTTGGAAAAGATCGGCCTGTGGTGCACCTACCACCCGGACCAGACGACCCTGGCGCGCTTTCTCGAACGCTGCGCGCGCCTGGACGCCATGGGCGTGCGCTACTCCGTCGGCGTCGTGGCGATGAACGAACACCTGGACGCCATCCGCGCCCTGCGCGCCGCCCTGCCAGCCCACGTCTACCTGTGGCTGAACGCCTACGACCGGCGCGGTCCCGGCTACTACGGCGAACAAGACCTGGCCTGGCTGGACGCCATCGACCCGTGGTTCGCGCAGAACCGCCGCCCGTCGCCCTCGCGCGGCAAGCCCTGCCTGGCGGGCGAAGCCTCGCTGTCCGTCGATGGCGACGGCGAACTGGCGCGCTGCCATTTCGTGCCCGAGCGGCTGGGGAATCTATATGAGGATGACCTGGCCGACATGCTGCAGGAACGCCCCTGCCCCCGCTTCAAGTGCGATTGCTACATCGGCTACGCGCAGCGCAAGGATTTGCCGTTCCAGTCCACGTTTGCCAACGGGGTACTGGCGCGCATCGCGCCCTTGCACCGGACGTAAAAAAGCGCGGGCCAACCGCACCCGCGCTTTTTATCAATCAGATTACGATACTTACAACGCCGAACAAAACCGTAGCGAGCGGAAGGGAGTTGCGGCCGAGAAGCGCAACTGTACGAAGGTACAGTGAGCATCGCAGGCCGTAAATCACGACGCGCAGTAGGTTTGGGTCGGTGTCCTTAGCTAGATTACTGCGCCGCCACTTTCGCCGGCTCCGCCGCTACCGGCGTCATCTTCAGCGAACGGCTGAGGAAGCCCCAGCGGTCCGCCACTTCTTCGATCTGCTTGGTCGTCGGCTTGCCGGCGCCATGGCCCGCCTTGCTGTCGATGCGGATCAGCACGGGTGCCGGGCCGCCTTGCGCTGCCTGGGCGGCGGCGGCAAACTTGAAGCTGTGGGCAGGCACGACGCGGTCGTCGTGGTCGGCCGTCGTGATCATGGTGGCCGGATAGCAGCCGCCCGCCTTCAGGTTGTGCAGCGGCGAGTATTTCACCAGCGCCTTGAACTGTTCGGCATCGTCCGAGGAACCGTAGTCAGGCACCCAGCCCCAGCCCACGGTGAACTTGTGGAAACGCAACATGTCGAGCACGCCCACCTGCGGGATGGCCGCGGCGAACAGGTCGGGACGCTGCGTCATGGCCGCACCGACCAGCAGGCCGCCATTGCTGCCGCCGCCGATGGCCAGCTTGGATGGCGAAGTGACCTTGTTGGCCACCAGCCATTCGGCTGCGCCGATGAAATCGTCGAAGACGTTTTGCTTGTTCAGCTTGGTGCCAGCCTGGTGCCAGGCTTCGCCGTACTCGCCGCCGCCGCGCAGGTTGGCCATCACGTAGACGCCGCCCATTTCCACCCAGGCAAGATTGGCCACGGAGAAGCTTGGCGTCAGGGAAATGTTAAAGCCGCCATAGCCGTACAGATAGGTGGGATTGGAGCCGTCGAGCTTCATGCCTTTTTTCGAGACGATGAACATCGGCACCTTGGTGCCGTCGCGGCTGGTGAAGAACTGCTGGCGCGTCTCGAAGGCGTTCGGGTCGAAATCGACCTTCGGCTGGCGGTACACCGTGCTCTTGCCCGTCTTCATGTCGTAGCGGTAGACGGTGGCTGGCGTCGTAAAGCTGGTGAACGAGTAGAAGGTTTCCGTGTCGCCACGCTTGCCCGCGAAGCCGCCGGCCGAACCGATGCCCGGCAAGGCCACTTCACGCACCAGTTTACCGTTCAGGTCGACGATCTTGATTTGCGTTTGCGCATCTTTCAAGTAATCGAGCACCAGCTGGTTGTTGATCAGGTTGACGGCGACGAGGGTTTCCGCGCTTTGCGGCACGATTTCCTTCCAGTCGGCAGGCGCGGGCTTGCGCGTGTCGATGGCGATCACGCGCGATTTCGGCGCATTGTTGTCCGTCTTGAAGAAGAACACGGGGCCGTCATTGTCGATGAAGGAATACGAGGCGTCGAACGCTTCCAGCAGGCCCACCACCTTGGCGTTCTTCTGGCGCAAGTCCTTGTAGAAGACGCGGTTCTTGCGTTCCGTGCCCTGCGACGCCGTGATGATCAGGTAATTGCCGTCGTCGCTGACGACGCTGCCGCCGAACGCCCATTCCTTCTGGTCGGGACGGTCGAAGACGAGCACGTCATCGCTTTGCGGCGTGCCGATCTTGTGGAAATACAATTTCTGGAAGTAATTGATATCGGCCAGCTTGGTCGCCTCGTTCGGCGCATCATAGCGGCTGTAGAAGAAACCCTTGTTATCCTTGGTCCACGAGGCGCCCGAGAACTTGGCCCACTTGATGTGGTCCGTCAAGTCCTTGCCCGTCTTGATGTCGCGCACTTTCCACTCGTTCCAGTCGGAACCGGAGGCGGCCGTGGCATACGCCAGGTACTTGCCGTTCGGGCTGATCGAGGTGCCGGCCAGCGCCACCGTGCCATCCGTGGACAGGGTGTTCGGGTCCAGCAGCAGGCGCGGTTCGTCCGTCAGCTTTTTCACCGTGTACAGCACGGCCTGGTTCTGCAAGCCGTCATTGCGGCTGTAGAAATAGCGGCCACCCTGTTTGCTTGGCGTAGAGAAACGCTCATAGTTCCACAGCTTGGTCAGGCGCTGCTTGATCGCTTCGCGTTCGGGAATGGTGCCCAGGTACGCTTGCGTCAGCTTGTTTTGCGCCACGACCCACTCGCCCGTTTCCGCACTGTTGGCATCTTCCAGCCAGCGGTAAGGATCGGCGATGGTGGTGCCGAAATAGCTGTCTTGCTGGTCGACTTTCTTGCTGACCGGGTACGTGACAGGCGTGCCGTCGCCGGCCGGGCAGGATTGTGCCATGGCATTGCCACCGAAAGCGGCCAGCAGGCTGAATATGAGGGTTGCACTACGTAATTGCATGGGTTGTTTGTCTCATTGTTGGATGTCGAAGAAAGCAGGCCGCGCTATCCAGCACCGCGGCTGCCCATGTTGACTTTCGCCAAGAGAAATCATAGCGCGGAATGGCACTTTTAAAGCACAGTTATCGGGGGAATTTGCCGTCTTTTGTTTGGGGATTTCACGTGTATCGCCGTCATAAATCGCGTTTTTGGGAAGAATCGGCAAACTGACGGTCAGCAATAAATATTGTCAAAAGCAAATACGTTTCATCAAGCCGTCATAAATCTTCTTTACTATCGGCAACATGTTCATGGCCCGTCCAGAGGCCGTGCCGCCAGACTCCCCTATGCCTACTCTCGCCTTCCCCGCCGCCACTACCGCGCCTGCCGCCGCGACGCCATCGAATGTGGCGTATCTGAAGCCACCTTCAACACCCATGAGCATCGAAGGGACGGATGCCTTGCACGAAATCCTGGCGGGCCGCAAGCTGAGCGCCCTGTTTCAACCGATCATCCACATGCAGAGCGGCGAAATCATCGGCTACGAAGGCCTGATCCGCGGACCGTCGGACAGCCCCCTGCACGCGCCAATGAACCTGTTCAAGGTGGCGCGCGCGAACGACCTGACCCTGGAAGTGGAACACCTGTGCCGCCAGGTGGTGCTGGAACGCTTTGCCGAACTGCAGCTACCGGGCAAGCTGTTTCTCAACGTCAGCCCGGAATGCTTGCTGCTGCGCAATGCACGCCATGGCGAAACCCTGGAATACATCGAACACATCGGCATCAATCCGGACCGGGTCATCATCGAGCTGACGGAGAACCAGCCCACCTACGACTACGATCTGATGCGCGAAGCGGTGCTGCATTACCGCAACATGGGTTTCCAGATCGCCATCGACGACCTGGGCGAAGGCTTTTCCAGCCTGCGCCTGTGGTCGGAACTGCGGCCCGAATACGTGAAGATCGACATGCATTTCATCCAGGGCATCAATCATGACCCCGTGAAACTGCAATTCGTGCGCTCCATCCAGGAAATCGCGGAAAAATCGGGCACGCTGGTGATCGCCGAAGGCATCGAGGCGCAGACGGAACTGCTCGTGCTGCGCGACCTGGGCGTGGCCTTTGGCCAAGGCTATCATCTGGGGCGGCCCAATATGGTGCCGGCGCGCGCCCTGCCGGCCGAAGTGGTGCAGGCGCTGGGGCGCAATGGCGTGGCCGTATATCCGCAGCGCAGCAGCCTGGAAAAGAACGGCGCCAGCATCCGCAAGCTGCTGCACCGGGTGGCGGCCGTCTCGCCGGACAAGAACAATAACGAGGTGTACGACATTTTCCTGAAGGAACCGAAGCTGATGATCATCCCCGTCGTCGACGACGGCGTGCCGCTGGGCCTGATCAGCCGCTTCGAGATGATCGACCACTTCGCCCGCCCCTACCAGCGGGAACTGTATGGCAAGAAATCCTGCAGCCTGTTCATGGATGCCAATCCCCTCATCGCCGACCACGAGACGAGCTTGCAGGAACTCAGCTACACCATGGTGCAGTCCGATGCCCACCATTTGTTCAACGGCTTCATCATTACCGAACACGGCCGCTACCTGGGCATGGGCACGGGACACGACCTGATGCGCGAAATCACGCAGATGCAGATCAATGCGGCCCGCTACGCGAACCCGCTGACGCAGCTGCCCGGCAACGTGCCCATCAACGAACACATCGACCGTTTGTTGCACAGCGGCAGCCGCTTCTGGGTCTGCTATTGCGACCTCGACCACTTCAAGCCCTTCAATGACGTGTATGGCTACCGCAAGGGCGACGACGTGATCCAGCTGACGGGCGAAATCCTCAGCGGCCATTGCGACCCGAACCGCGACTTCATCGGCCACATCGGCGGCGACGATTTCATGATCCTGTTCCAGAGCGAGGACTGGGAAGCGCGCTGCCAGGCCATGCTGGACGATTTTGCGGCCGCCATTCTGGCCTGCTACAGCACGGTGGACTGCGAACGGGGCGGCTATATCAGCGAAGACCGGCAAGGAAAAAAGGTGTTCTATTCGCTCATCAGCCTGTCGCTGGGCGTCATCAAGGTCGAGGCGCACCAGTACTACACGCACCACCAGATAGCCACGCGGGCGGCGGAAGCGAAGAAGCAGGCCAAGAAAATCCACGGCAACAGCCTGTTCCTGGACCGCCGCCAGGGCATGGGCGCGGCCCGCATGGATGCCTAGGATGGCTCAAACGCCGGCAAACTGGCCGCGCCGCTGAGGAACGCGCCGGCAGCAAGCGCCGGCGCCCGGGCGGGTTCAGTCCGGCCGTGGCGCGGGACCCAGCAGCGGCTGGCTGGCGACATACGCCTGGGCGGCGGCCGCATCCCAGGGAAAATGGCCGTCGCGCGATGGCCAGACGATCTGGTACAAGGTAAAGTCATTGCCCTGGTAAAACCAGCGCGCATAGCCGGCCCAGTCGCGGTAGCGCGCCTCGGGCACGCGCACGAAGGCGCATTGATGGCCATCGAGCAAGACGCCCGTGTTCTGCGTGAAATCCGTGATGGCGCCGCTGCGCGCCGCATCGAGGGCCAGGTCGACGATCTGGTGGGCCGTCGCTTGCGGCAAGCCCATGATCAGGAATTCGGGCAAGCCGAAGCTGTGGAAAGCGCCTATCGTGAAGGTGTAGCCCGGCCCTTCTTCATCGCCGCCGATATGCACGCAGTGCCAGCCATAGGTGGCGATATCGTCTATGACCTTTTGTTCGGATGCATCGTCGCCTGCCTGCCTTACCATCGCCGTCCTTTCGCTGTGCCGCCTGAAAACGCATGCGGGATCGAACCGCATGCAGGGCGGCCATTATCGCATGCGGTCCGCTGGCACGGCAGACCTGCCTCAGGCGCGTGGCGGCGGCTCGGGCGGCACGGCCTGTGCATGGGCCAGGCGCCACTGCCGCGTCAGTTCCCGGGCTTCCTGCAATTGTGGCGGCGCCAGCTTGCCGGCCGTGGATTCCCGCGCGCCGGCCGCCGTGCCATCGCCACCGTCGGCCGCCAGCGCCAGCCACATGTAGGCGCGCACGGGGTCCTTGTCCACGCCGCGCCCGCCGTTGTACATGCCGCCCAGATTGTACTGCGCCAGCGCATGGCCCTGCTCGGCGGCGCGCGCATACCAGTGCACGGCCAGGCCATCGTCCTGCGGCACGCCATGGCCGTTCGCATACATGACGCCCAGGTTATTTTGCGCGCTGGCATCGCCCTGCTCGGCGGCCGTGCGGTACCAGCGCACGGCGCACACTTCGTCGCGGGCCACGCCATGGCCATTGGCATACATCACGCCCAGGTTGAACTGGGCATTCGAGGCGCCCTGGGCCGCCGCCCTGGCGTACCAGTCGAGGGCCTGGCGCAGGTCGCGGGCGACGCCGCGCCCGCCCGCGTACATGCCGCCCAGATTGTATTGCGCCATGCAGTGGCCCTGCAGGGCGGCGCGGCGGTACCAGGCGACGGCGCGCGCCTCGTCCTTGTCCACGCCCTGGCCGCGCGCCAGCATCACGCCCAGGTTGAACTGGGCATCGGCATCGTCCTGCTCGGCGGCACGCTGCAGCCAGGCGTAGGCGCGCAACTGGTCGGGCGCCACGCCCAGGCCTTCCGCGTACGCCACGCCCAGTTGCCGCTGCGCCACGGCCAGGCCCTGGGCGGCCGCCTGGCGAAACCAGGCCAGCGCCTGCGCATCGCTTTGCGCCACGCCCTGGCCCCGCTTGTAGACGAGGCCCAGGTTCAGCTGCGCCTGCGCATCGCCCTGCAGGGCGGCCTTGCGGAACCAGGCCAGGGCCAGGGCATCGTTCTTCTTCGCCCCCAGCCCCTGCGCATACGCTTCGCCCAGCAGCGACTGCGCGCTGGCCACGCCCTGCTCGGAGGCGCGGTAGAACCAGGCCAGCGCCAGCTCGTCGCTTTGCAGCACGCCCCGTCCCTTGCGGTACATCTGGCCCAGGTTCTGCTGGGCCGAGGCATCGCCCTGCGCGGCCGCCCGGCGGAACCACAGCACGGCCTCCTCGTCGCTCTGCGCCACGCCGCGGCCATGGTAATACAGGGCGCCCAGGTGGTTTTGCGCAAAGGCCAGCCCCTGCAGCGCCGCCAGGCGCAGCCAGACGAAGGCCCGCGCATCGTCGTGCGCCACGCCTTCGCCCTTCTTGTACATCAGCCCCAGATTGAACTGGGCATAAGGATTGCCCTGTTCGGCAGCCGTGCGGAACCAGATGTAGGCCTGATGGCTGTCTCTGGCAGTATGGTGCTTGTCCATGTGCGCCCCCATCCACATTGCGCTTGCCGGCGGCGCGCGCAAAACGGCGGCCCAGGGCGGCGAAATCGTGTGTTGCTTAAATTTTAAATTCGCTGGGCGCGGAGGACTTGAGCGAACTCAAAGGAAATAACAAAATTACATCGCTTTGATGAGTTCGCTTCAAGGGGAAACGGGAGCGTGCGCGCCAGAATGGGCACGCGGCAAGGGATAGCGGCGGCTAGCGGCGCGACGGGTGCTTGTGCAGGAATTGCGGGACCTTCGCCGCCGCCAGCTTGTTCAGGGACACGAGCAGCCCCGCATCGACGTCGGCGATGCCGTAGTTGCTGCGCAAATGGCGGCCGATATGGATCAGCACCTGCGCCGCCACCTCGGCATCGGACTCGGCCCTGTGGGCGGCGCTCTTGAAGGCGATGCCCAGCTGGCTCGACAGCAAGCCCAGCTTGTAGCTGGACAGGCCGGGAAACACGCGGCGCGACAGTTTCAAGGAACACACGAGCGCCTCGTGCGCGGGCGCCAGGTTCAGGCGGGCGCTTTCCGCGCGCAGGAATTTTTCATCGAAGCTGGCGTTGTGCGCCGACAGGGCATCGCTGCCGATAAAATCGAGCAGCTGCGGCACCACTTCCGCCACGGGCGGGGCATGGTCCACCATGGCCTGCGTGATGCCCGTCAAGCCCGTGATGAACGCGGGAATGCGCGCATTGCAGTTGATCAGGGTCACGTAGCGGTCCGTGATCTGCCCGCCCTCGATGCGCAGGGCGGCCACTTCCGTGATGCGGTCGCCCATGTCGGGTGACAGGCCGGTCGTCTCGAAGTCGATCATGACGATCGGTTTGTCAAACACATGCATGGGGCGCTCTTTCGTGGGTGCAGCAGTGGGTGATACTCAATGGGTGCTGATTATCAACCAAATTTACGTACCGCGTCCAGCGCCAGGCCCGCGCCGATGCTGCCGAACAAATCGCCTTCGACCTTGCGCGCCGCCGGCACCAGGGCCGCGATCTTTTCGCGCAGCAGGCGCACGCCGGAAGAGCCGCCCGTGAAGAAGACGGTATCGACGTCTTGCTGCGCCACGCCCGCGTCGCGCAGCAGCCGGAGCACGGTTTCTTCCACGGAACCGCACAGGTGGCCGATGGCGTCGTCGAACTGCCCGCGTTTGAGCAGCAGGCTTTGCGCAGGCGACAAACGGTCCAGTTCCAGCTGCACTTCTGCCGCATCGGACAGGGCGATCTTGCCCTCTTCCACCTTCATGGCCAGCCAGTGTCCGGCGCGCTCGTCGATCAGCGTTTGCAGCCGTTTCACTTTGTCTTGCTCGCGCGCATCGCGGCACACATCGGCCAGCTGCACCCAGATCTTCTTCGTGTACGCCAGGTTGATGGTGTGCCAGGTCGCCAGGTTGAAATAATAGCTGGAGGGCACTTCGCTATTGTTGTGCAGCCGGCTGCCATAGCCGAGCAAGGGCATGACGGAAGACAGGCTCAGGTATTTATCGAAGTCCGTGCCGCCGATGTGCACGCCGCCGGTGGCGAGGATGTCGTCGCGGCGCTCGGCCTTCTTCGCCCGCTCCGGCGACAGGCGCACCAGCGAAAAGTCGGAAGTACCGCCGCCGATGTCGGCGATCAGCACCAGTTCTTCCTTGGCGATCTGCGACTCGTAGTCGAAGGCGGCGGCAATCGGCTCGAACTGGAAGGCCACGTCCTTGAAGCCGACGGAGCGGGCCACTTCGGCCAGGGTATCCTGCGCCAGCTGGTCGGCCTGCGCATTGTCGTCGATAAAGAAGACGGGACGGCCGAACACGGCGGACGTGAACTCGCGCCCCGCGGACTGCTCGGCGCGGCGCTTCACTTCGCCGATGAACTGCGACAGCAACAGGCGGAACGGCAGCGCGCGGCCTCCCACTTCCGTCTGGCCATCGATGAGACTGGTGCCCAGCAAGCTCTTGAGCGAGCGCATGAGGCGCCCCTCGTAGCCGGCCAGATAGCCGGCCAGCGCCGCGCGGCCAAAACTGACTTCCTCGTCTTCCGCATTGAAGAAGACGACGGATGGCAAGGTGGTCTTGCCATCTTCCAGGCCGAGCATGGTGCTCTGCCCGGGACGCGCCCAGCCTACCGTGGAATTTGACGTGCCGAAATCGACGCCGCAAGCATTGGCCATGTCGACCCTTCCCTGAATAAAGGGGCGTTATGTTATCAGAACGGACGTCATTGCACCAGAAAAATACTTCCGCCATGGCCCGGACAACAAGCTTGCTTTGCATCAAGTAGCTGCCGCGCGCAAAAGCTACTCTTTAGAAATTGACGCCGAGCAATTCGGCAAGCTCCCGGAGATCCATCGTGCCCTACGCCCGCCTGCGCCACGCCTTCCCCCTGCGCCACCTGCCGGCCACGCTGTGCGCCGCCTTCCTCGCCTGCCTGGCCGGCTGCGGCGGCGCAGGCAGCGCCGGGACGCAGGCGTCCGGCGGCTGTAGCCTGCATGGAACGGCCGGCTGCGGCGGCACCCTGCCCGATCCCGTCGTGCCGCCCGTGACGCCACCCGTGACGCCTCCGGTGATTCCCCCCGTCACGCCGCCCGAGCCGGCCAGCCTGGCCAGCGACGTCAAGCTGGTGTTTTCCAGCACGGAACTGGCCTCGGCGGGCCTGCCCGGCGGCGAGGTGGCCGTCACGGCCCTCGTCAAGGATGGCGCCAACCTGGCCTTGCCGAACGCAAAAATTTCCTTTGCCGCCGATTCGGGCATCCTCGGCAGCGTCGACAGCGTGACGGACAGGAATGGCCAGGCGCGCGCCCTGCTGGGCACGGGCGGGGCCAACGGCAACCGCCCCATCACGGTGACGGCCACGGTGGGCGCGCGCAGCGGCAGCGGCACGGTGGCCGTGACGGGCAGCACGGTGGAACTGCTGGGGCCATCGGCCTTGCTGCTGGGCCAGGGCGCGGACTACACCGTCACCGTGCGCGACTCGGCGCGCCGCCCCGTGGCCGGCGCCGCCGTCAGCTACGGCACGGGCGCCGGCAACAGCCTGCGCGTGAAGGATGGCGGCGCGGCCGTCAGCAATGCGCAAGGCCAGCTGCTGCTGCGCCTGACGGCGGGCGGTCTGGGCAAGGATGCCGTGTCCGCCGGCGCGCTGGGCGCCAGCGCAGCGCAAGCCTATGCCGTGGCCGGCAGCGACCTGCGCCTGAGTCCGGCCATCGGCCAGGACGCCAGCGGCGCGGACGTGCTGCCGGAAATTCCCACCCTCGCATGCCAGGCCGTCGACGTGCGCTACGACAAGGCGGGCGTGGCGCAGTCCGGCAACGCCAGCCTGGCCACGTCGCGCGGCAGCCTGTTCGGCGACAGCGGCTGCAGCCAGGCGCTGCCGCCCAGCTTGACCTTTAACAATGGCAATTTGCCGCGCAGCTATATCCAGTCGGCGCATGCGGGCGTGGCCACCGTCACGGCCGCCGTAGCGGGCGGCCCCACGGCGCAGACGCGGCTGGAGTTCGTCGCCCCCCTGAGCGGCGCCAGCAAGCTGGCCGTGCAGGCCGAACCGGCCGTCCTGCGCGCCAGCACGGCGGCATCGGGCGAGCAGGCCAGCGTCATCAGCGCCGTCGTGCGCGATGGCGCGACGAACAACCTCGTCAAGAATGCGCCCGTCGTGTTTACCATCGTGAGCGACCCCAGCGGCGGTTTCCTGCGGCAGGCGGGCCGCGTCTACACGGGCAGCGACGGGCTGGCGCGGGCCGTCTACGTGGCGGGACCGGCCGACAGCGGCCGCGACGGCGTGCTGATCCAGGCCCGCATCGACGGTGCCGCGCAGGCGGCGGCAAGCGGACAGGTGAGCCTGACGGTGGCGCGCCAGGCCCTGTCGATCAAGCTGGGCACGGGTAACCAGGTGCGCGAGTATTCGGCCAGCGTGCTGCAGAAGGAGTTTGCCGTCTTCGTCTCCGACAGCGCCGGCAACGCCGTGCCCGGCGTCGCCATCACGGCCGCCGCCTGGCCCGGCCAGTATGCCAAGGGTTATTATGTGTGGCAGGCGGACAAGCCGGAATTCCCCGACACGGGCGTGTGGCGCCTGGCCCTGCCCCACTACAGCTGCCCCAACGAAGACGTGCTGCGCAACGGCATCTACGACGCCGCCTATGACCGCAACGGCAATGGCGTGCTGGACCCGGGCATCCCCCTCACCGTCAGCGCCAGCGGCCCCAGCGATGCGCTGGGCATGGCCACCGTCACCGTCAGCTATCCGCGCAACTACGGTTCCTGGGTGCAACTGGCGCTGACGGTGCGGGGCACGGTGAGCGGCACGGAAGCGAGCACCACGGCGCAACTGCCGCTGGCCACCCTGGCCAGCGACTTCAGCGCGCGCAGGGTGCCGCCGCCGGGACGCATCAGCCCCTATGGCAGCGGCCCCTGCGACAGCGCCGACTGAGGCGCGCGCGGCCCGCCGCGACGGGCGGCCATGCCGCTTGCCAGTGCATCCTATTATTTTGCAACAAAAATAATAAACGTGAACAAGCATGCAGTCTTGCCACGTAGAAATATTTTCGTTATGCTCATTCTTTCCGCCCAGGCCGCCACTAGCGGCCGGGCCTGCAGGAATACTTTGAGACAGGTTGCTTGCCAGACCAATATGCGAAAAAAGAATACTGCCGTCCGGAACTCCAGCACCACCGCCTGCATCCTGCCCGGCGCCGCCCGCCGCGTCACCTCGTATGACGTGGCCCTGCTGGCGGGGGTCTCGCAATCGGCCGTGTCGCGCTGCTTCAAGCCGGGCGCCAGCGTCTCGCAAGCGACGCACGCCAAGGTCATGCAGGCGGCCATCACCCTCGACTACATCCCCAATGCGGCCGCGCGCAGCCTCATCACGCGCCGCTCGAACCTGGTTGCCGTCATCATTTCCAACCTGGCCAACCTGTACTACCCGCAAGTGCTGTCCGACCTGAGCCAGCAAATCGCCCGCCAGGGCAAGCGTTTATTGTTGTTTACCTTGGAGCGCGAAGCGGACGTCGGCAAGGTCTTGAGCGATGTGTGGCAATACCAGGTCGATGGCGCCATCGTCGCCGCCGCCCTGTCCGACGAGCAGATGGCCGAGTTCGGCAAGCGCGCGGTGCCGCTGGTGCTGTTCAACCGCAGCCCCCGCGAACACGCCGTGCACGCGGTGCTGTGCGACCAGGCGGAAGCGGCGCGACTGCTCGTGTCGCGCCTGGCCGAGGCGGGCCACCGCCAGTTCGCCATCATCGACGGCCCCGGCGATTCGGCCGTGGCGCAGGAACGCAAGGCAGGCGTGCTGGACCGCCTGCTGGTCCTGGGCTTGCCCGCGCCCATCGTCGTCAGCGGCAACTACGATTACGCCAGCGGCGGACTGGGCTTGCGCAAGGTCATCGACCGCCTGGGCCGCGTGCCCGACGCCGTCATCTGCGGCAACGACATCATGGCCATCGGCTGCCTGGACACGGCGCGCCACCAGATGGGCATCCAGGTGCCGCTGCAGATGTCCGTGGCCGGCTTCGACGCGCTGGAAGCGTCCGGCTGGCTCAGCTACGACATCACCACCCTGCGCCAGCCCGTGCAGAAAATGGCCGCCGATGCCGTCGCCATGCTGGGCGAATTGATGGAACGGCGCGGCGGCAGCGCCGAGCGGCGCCGCTATTGCTCCTACCTGGTGGAAGGCAGCACGGCGCGGCTGACTGCCGAGCCGCAACGTTTCGGCATGATGGCCGCCGCCTGAGAAACGCCCATGGCGCTGTTGCCTGCCCCTGGGCGTTTTCAGACGTTCATCGTTCGCACACAAAACCTGGCACATAAAAAAACCTCGCATCGCTGCGAGGTTGTTCACTTTCAGGACCAGGGTATCAACCGAAAAACTTACCCTTGAGCATATTCAAGCCCTGGCTGACGAGGTCATTGCCTTCCGGTACCTGACCGTTCGGCGTCAGCTTGTCGATCAGCTGCGGCAGCAGGGCCGCCAGGCCGCCCGATGCGGCGTCCGGCGCGACGCCCGCTTTCTCGGCGATCTGGGCGATGGTGTCGGTGCCCAGGGCATCCTTGATCTGCTCGCCGGACACGGGCGCATTGGCGCCGGTGCCGATCCAGCTGGCCACCTGGTCGCCCAGGCCGCTTTCCTGGAATTTTTGCAGCAGGCCGGGCAAGCCGCCATGCTGGTTGACCAGCTCCATCACGCTGGCCATCAGCCCCGACTGGGCTTCCCCATCCGCACCCTTGTTGCCCAAAGCGCTCATCGCCTGTCCTGCAAGTTGGTCTAGCAAACTCATCGTAATCTCCTGAACGCGATCAATTCGGGCCGCGACACTGCGGCATCCGCTAAGGCCGGAGTGTCATCTCCGACATGTGCAACAATTATACTATGAATAATAAAAATGCCATCATTGCAATGTAACAGGCAGTTGAAATACGGGCTAGCCTGCAGCTGCGCCCACCTCCATCATATTTACTTCGGCACAACATGCAAGCGTAAATTGAGCAAAAACAAAACCGTGTAGAATAAATTTTCCCACTTACTGAGGAGTATCAAGATATGAACATCAATAAAGCGGTAGACAAGGCCTACGAAAAAAAGACGTTCAAGGAAATCGCCGATGCCCCCGTCGATGCGCTGCAAGGCGTGAGCGAGAAGGATGCCGAGCTGCTCAAGCAGGCATTCAACGTCAAGACCGTGCGTGACCTGGCCAACCTGAAGTACGCGAAATGGGCGCGCGCCATCGTCACCCTGGCCGATACGGAAGAATAAGTCGCGGCCATGCCCCCCATGCTGGACACTGCCAGGCCCGCCCGTGACGGCGGGCTTGCGCATTGCGGCAAGTGCTTTCGCACGCTGATGGCTGGCAAGGCGATAGCCGCGCGGAGGCCGGCCTGGCCGCGCCGCTGACCCTGCCCGGCATGTGCTGGCCCCTGCAGGCCAGCACGGGCCATCTTGCCGCGACCACGGAACACATCACGGGCCACTTTCGCGCCGGCGCGGGCATGGACGCCATCGTCGCGTGCGATGTGCATCCCGCCGGCAAGTTCCGCAACGGCGCGGCCCGCCACTGGTGCCGCACGCACCAGTGCTACTGGGGCACGCAGGCGGACGTGGCCGGCCGGCAGGCGTCCGGCCAGCTGCGCTGCCGCCTGCATGCCAGCCCCATGGGCTATGTGCTGTACCCGGAACGGTTCGATCCCGCGCGCCATCACGACATCTGCCTGCGCCCGGGCGAGGATGGCTTGCTGCAGCTGCGCGCCAGGGCCGATGACGGCGGCACCCTGCTGGCCCGCGATGCGCCGGTGCTGGCCATCGACTGCCGCGCCCTGCCCGGCCTGTTTGCCCCCGGCGTCGTGCAACTGAATATCACGCCGCCGGCCGCGCAGGCGTGGCTGGCCGCCCTGCAGGCCGGCGTGCCGCTGGGCTGCAGCGACTGCGCCCGCTGCGGCCATCCGCACCTGGACCTGGGCGACTTCGCGCTGGCGCCGCACCGCCGCCATACCTGCGGCCAGTGCGGCCACGACGCCAGCTACAGCGCCACCGCCATCGTCTCGACGCCGCTGTGGCGCCTGCGCGACTTCGCCCGGCGCCAGCCGCGGCGCTTCGCGCAATGCGGCTGAAGGTGCGCCCGCCCACAGTCGGCCGTGGCGCTTGTGCGTAGACTGGGCACATTGCCACTGCCAGGAATGCCGCCATGCCGCACGCCCAACCCCGCGACGACGACAGCCCGCCAGGCGACGCCGGCGACCTGTCCGACCTGCTCAGCGAACTGCGCATCCTGCTGCCCGGCGCGCAGATGCTGACGGCCTTCCTTATCATCCTGCCCTTCAACGGCGGCTTCGCGAAGATCGTGCAGGCGGAAAAGATCGTCTTCCTCGCCACGTTCTTCCTGTCCATGACCAGCCTGGTGCTGCTCAGCGCGCCCGCCATCCAGCACCGCGTGATGCGCCCCCTGCAAGACCGCGAACGCTTCAAGCGCGTAGCCGACCGCATCATGATGTGCGGCGCCTTTTCGCTGGCGCTGGCCTTCATCCTCGGCACCAACCTGGTGATGTCGGAAGTCTTCGGCCACGTCGCCGGCATCGCCGCCTGCACGCTGATGGGCGCGCTCATCGCCTGCATGTGGTGGTGGCTGCCCCTGCACCTGAAACATGCCAGGAAAATCTAGGCTATCGCCCCCACCTGCTCCAGCAGGGTTGCGCGGAAAATTCCCACCAGCGGGCGCAAATTCACCCTGTGCCAGGCCAGCCACAGGGGCGTGCGGTAGCTGAACCACGGCAATTCGCGCACGACGACGCCGGCCGGCGCGTGCTGGCGCAGGCTGTGCTGGATCATGGCCATGCCGAGACCGGCCGCCACCAGGCCCAGCGCCGTCAGCGGCTCCGTTGCTTCCAGGCGGATATCGGGCGTAAAACCGGCGCGCGCGCAGGCGGCGATGAAGTTATCGTGCTTCAGCACGCTTTCCTTGTGCAGCACGGCAATCCATTCCTGGCCCGCCAGGTCGTCCGGCGTGAGGTCCGCCTTGGCCGCCAGCGGGTGCGTCTGCGGCAAGGCCAGCAGCATGGGGTCGCTCAGCACTTGCGCGCAGTCGAGGTCGGGGTCGTTCGGCAGCGGCGGCTCGCACAGCAGGGCGATATCGAGACTGCGCTGGCGCAAGCCTTCGATCTGCTCCGCCGAATGCAGGTTGTACAGGGCCACGTGTACCTGCGGCCGCGTGGCGCGCAAGGTGCGCAAGCCATCGGGCAAGACGCCCGCATGCATGGCGTTTTCGATGTAGCCGATGCACAGGCCGCCCTCATCGCCGCGTCCCAGGCGTTTCGCCAGCGCTTCCAGGCGGTTCCCGTGGGTAATAAAAGCGCGCGCCTCGGCCAGGAAGGTATGGCCGTCGCGCGTCAGGCGGATGCGCTGCGCGCTGCGCTCGAACAGGGTCAGGCCCAGCTTGTCTTCGAGCTGGGCGATCTGCCGGCTCAGCGGCGATTGGGAAATATGCAGGCGCTCGGCGGCCCGTCCCACGTGTTCTTCCTCGGCGACGGCGATGAAGTATTGCAATTGGCGCATGTCCAGCATATCAGACCTTTCAGGACTCAAGTTGCGCAAATTATGTCTTGGACAGGCTTAACTTGTCCAGCTATTCTGTCTCCATTCACTCACTCATTGAAGGAAAACACCATGACGATCAAACACTTACTGACAGGCAAACTGGGTTTCGGCACGGCGCCGCTGGGCAATATGTTCCGCGCCATTCCCGAAGCAGAAGCGCTGGCCACCGTCGATGCGGCGTGGGACTCGGGCATCCGCTATTTCGACACGGCCCCGTTCTACGGCGCCGGCCTGGCCGAACTGCGCCTGGGCGCCGCCCTGAAACAGCGCCGCCGCGACGATTACGTGCTCAGCACCAAGGTCGGCCGCCTGATCCTCGACGAACAGGAAGACCCCGCCGCCCGCGCACTGGGCGAAAAAGGGGGCTTGTTCGAATTCGGCCGCAAGAACAAAATCGTCGATGACTACTCGGCCGACGCCACCCTGCGTTCGATCGAAGACAGCCTCAAGCGCCTCGACACGGACCGCCTCGACATCGTCTGGGTCCACGACATCGCGCAAGACTTCCATGGCGACAACTGGCTGGCGCAATTCGAGATGGCCCGCACGGGCGCTTTTCGCGTGCTGACCCGCTTGCGCGAAGAAGGCGTGATCAAGGCCTGGGGCGTGGGCGTGAACAAGGTAGAACCGCTGGAACTCACCCTGGACCTGGCCGAAGCGCAGCCGGACGCCTTCCTGCTGGCCGGCCGCTACACCCTGCTCGACCATGAACGGGCCCTGCAGCGTCTGATGCCGGCCGCGGCAAGCCAGAACGTCGACATCGTCGTGGGCGGCCCCTACAGCTCGGGCATCCTGGCCGGCGGCGCGCACTTCGAATACCAGAAAGCCTCGCCCGCCATCATCGCCAAGGTGGAACGCATCAAGGCCATCGCCGCGCGCCACGGCGTCAGCGTGAAGGCGGCCGCCCTGCAATTTTCCTTGGCCAACCCTGCCGTGGCTGCAGTGATCCCCGGCGCCAGCCGTCCGGAACGCCTGGCCGAAGACCAGCAGGCATTGCACGCCGTCATCCCCGCCGCCTTCTGGCAAGAGATGCGCGCCGAGCAGCTGGTGTCGCCATTCGCCCCGTTGCCAGCCGGCAGCAACTAATAGACAAGGAATACACATGGCACACACCACCACCTCCATCGACATCGCCGCCACGCCGGCACAAGTGTGGCAGCTGATCGGCGGCTTCAATGCCCTGCCCGACTGGCTGCCCTACATTCCCAGCAGCACCTTGAGCGCAGGGGGCCGCATCCGCCACCTGGCCAACCCGGCCGGCGAGGTCATCGTCGAGCAGCTGGAAGCGTACGACAACACGGCCTGCAGCTACAGCTATTCCATCCTGCAGGCGCCGTTTCCCGCCACCGATTACTTATCGACCTTGCAAGTAAGCGCGATTGCCGGCAGCGACGGCGCCCGGGTCACGTGGTCGGGCCGCTTCACGCCCGCGGGCGTGAGCGAACAGGAAGTCACCGAGCTGTTCCACGGTATTTACGTGGCGGGACTGGAAGCGCTGCAGCAAACCATGACCCGTTAAGACAGCGGCAAGACCATTTCCGCCACAGCCGCGTTTTCTTCGCTTGCCCTGTGGCGGAAATCGGCACATTCCGTGTTATCGTTAACAACAAGAGCAGACGCTGTCGTGTGCAGTGCAGCATATTTTGCCCGCCGCCCGGCAGAGCTTGCCCGAATCTTTTACAATATTGTCTGTGGGCAGCTTTTCCAGCCCGAAATGCCGGGCGGCTGTCTCCTCCTTGCCTTTCTTCACTTCGCATCCGGTGGCGCTTTGCCACCCCTGCGGCTGAGCCACAGCACGCAATTTCACCCGGTTTCACCCTTACCCAGCCAATAAGAACATGCACGCATCATCCGTAGAACCCCTGATTCCGCGCGTCACCGCGCCTTTTGGCGCTGGATACGCCGACCTGGCCCTGGCCATCGGCGGCCTTGCCATCGGCACGGGCGAATTCGCCTCCATGAGCATCCTGCCCGTCGTCGCCGACGACCTGGGCACGACCTTGCCGCAGATGAGCCACATGATCAGCGCCTACGCGCTGGGCGTGGTCATCGGCGCCCCCCTGATCACCATCTTCCTGGCGCGCATGCCGCGCCGCCTGATGCTCATCTGCCTGATGCTGATGTTCGCTGGCGGCAACCTGCTCAGCGCCATCGCCCCCAACTATGGCTTGCTGGTGGTGGCCCGCTTCGTCGCCGGCATCCCGCATGGCGCCTACTTTGGCGTAGCAGCCCTGGTGGCGGCCGCCCTGGCCGAACCAGACCGGCGCGGCCAGGCCGTGGCCCGCGTCCTGATGGGCCTGACGGTGGCGAATATCTTCGGTGTGCCGCTGGCCACCTACATCGGCCAGACCCTGGGCTGGCGCTCGGCCTTCCTGCTCGTCGCCGCGCTGGGCCTGCTGACCATGCTGATGGTGCGCATCTTCGTGCCCATGGTCGCTGCCGGCGATTCCAGCCCGCGCCGCGAACTGGGCGTGTTCCGCCGCTTGCAAGTGTGGCTGACCCTGCTGATGGTGGCCATCGGCTTCGGCGGCATGTTCGCCGTCTACACGTTTATTACGCCAACCTTGCTGGAAATCACGAAAGTGTCGCCCCTCGTCATTTCCATCCTGCTGGCCATCATCGGCATCGGCATGACGGTAGGTAACTTGATCGGCGGCTGGCTGGCCGACCGTTCGCGCCTGTGGACCATCTTCGGCGTGCTGCTGTGGAACGTGGCCGCCCTGGCCGCATTTACTTATACGAGCAGCAATGTCTGGCTGACGGCCATCAACCTGTTCGCCATCGGCGCCGGCATCGCCGTCGCCCCGGCCGTGCAGACGCGCTTGATGGACGTGGCCGGCGACGCGCAAACGGTGGCCGCCGCCCTCAACCATTCCGCCTTCAACATCGCCAACGCCCTGGGCGCCTGGGCCGGCGGCATCGCCATCGCCATGGGCATGGGCTTGCGCTCGACGGGCTGGGTGGGCGCCATGCTGGCCTGCGGCGGCATCGTCGTGCTCGGCATTTCCGTGCTGGTGGAAAACCGCAGCCGCAACCTGGGCGGCGCACAGCCAGCCTGATGCTCCAAGCGAGCGGCGGCCTGTTCAGGCGGCCGCTCCTGTGCCGCGCTTAATCTTCGACGGCGAACGCCACCGCCGCCGCGCAATGAATGGCCATCGTATCAAAGAGCGGCACGTCCACATCGCCCTGCCGGATCAGCAGCGGTATCTCCGTACATCCCAATATCACGCATTTCATTGAGGAGCCGGCAGTATTCCAGGGTCGAGGCCCAGCCGATGCCGCCAATTAAACCTATGGTCTTGTTTTGCACGTCGCTTCCCATGCAATGAATTGTGCAAATTATACGTTGAGGCAAGTCAAGCAGAAGCGTGGCCAGGCTTATAAAACATCAGTCCGCTCGTTGTTTGGCGCGCGCCGAGCATAACGCACGGCAGAGGCATCATCGGACTTCTTGACGGACTGTGCTCCGGATGCCAGATTATCCTGTTCAAACCGGCGCAATTCCTGCAGCAGCGTGTCCAGGTCCGTTTCACCACAGCGCCGCACCAGCCCGTCCATGGAATACAGGCCATAGGTATCGGCCAGCCGATAGAAGCCATCCGTCATTGCCAGCAGTTGCGATTGCCTGTCCAAGTCAAACGCATATTGCCTGGCCGCAAATTCCCCTTGCGGGTACATGCACAATATCGCCGGCGCAGCGTGCGTATTCTGCAAGGCGCGCCGCTCCCGCAGCGCCGGCAGCAAGGCCGCGAATACCTGCGCCTTGTCCTCGATACCTTGCGCCTTCAACTGCGCAATGGCCGCCTTCAAGACGCCTTCCTGCGCATTCTCGTAGGGATCGATATCGCGCACTTCCCCGGAGGCGTTCAAGACAAACACCTTGCAATCGCCAAGCGCATAGATCTGCACGGCGGCATCCGCGCCGCCCTCGATAATGCGCGCCCACGTCACGGCGGCAATCGGGTAGGCATACGCAGGAATGTGCGCCAGATCAAAACGCGCCTGCACGTCGCGCTGAAAATGTGCCAATGCCAGCTTGATGCTGTCATGCTGGCTTAATCCGGGCGCGACCACCTCTTGCAGCCTGGCGGCAAAAGCGGACACGAACCAGGCGGCATCGCCGGCGAGCGTGTCGAAATAATTCTTGTCGGACACGGAGCTTGCGCCATCAAAAATCAGGATATCCACGATGCCCGCATTGTGCAGATAAACCGCCACCAGATCTTCATTACTCTTTGCGCCGGCGGCATCGGATACGTGGGCAATTTTCATCAGTTTTATCGATTCTGTTCGTAAAAAGTGTTGGCGAGGCCGGTGCGGCCATTCCCTAGCCCGGCATGACATCATGCAGGTCCGACGTCGCGCGGCTATAGGTGCTCTCAAACGCGGCCAGGCTGTCCGCTTGCGCCCACAGGCTGGCGATGTAGCGGAATTCATCCTCGAACGGCTGCGCGAAATCGGCCACGTCCGTCGCATACTCGCAATTGCGGCTCAGCATGACCAGCCAGTCGGGATAGCAAAGCGCCGGGTACAGGCGGGTCAGGATGGCGTCCAGCGACGACACGCTTTCCCTGCCCGCCAGATAAGCGGCGTGCAGTTCGACGATATATTTGCCTGCCAGAAATTGGTCAGCCAGCCGCTGCACACCCCGGTAGCGCGCGATGATGGCGTCGGCCAGGGGCAGCACCTCGTCGCGGCCCCGGGCGCTGGCCAGCAGCACGACTTCCAGGTCGTCGCCTTCCTCGTCCCGGCGCAGGCGTTCCACGGCCCAGTCCACGCAGCGCTCGGCATGGCCAAAGCCCATGCGCAGCTGGAATACGGCGATGTCAAGTTCTGTCAGTTGTTCCATCATTTGCCTTACCAATACCATCCTCACTGCGCCTGCAGCATCTTCTGCAGCACCGCATCGAGCTCATAAAAATCCACGGGCTTGGTCAAATGCAGATCAAAGCCCGCATCGGACGCCATCTTGCGGTCCTTGTCCTGGCCCCAGCCCGTGACGGCCACGAGGATGGCATCCTTGCCGCACGGTTCGCGGCGCAGCAGGCGCGCCACGTCGTAGCCGTTCATGTGCGGCAAGCCGATGTCGAGCAAGATGACGCGCGGCAAGAAGCTGTGTGCGACCTCCATGCCGGCCGCGCCGTCGTAGGCCGTGCGCACCTCGTAGCCGAGGATGTCGAGCGCCAGCGCCAGGCTTTCGGCGGCGTCGGCGCTGTCGTCGATGACAAGCACCTTGCCTTCGCGCGTGCCGGCCAGCAGGCGCCGGTTGACGGGCGCGGGCGCGGCCAGCGGCACGGCGGGCAGCGGCAGGCGCAATTCGAAGGTGCTGCCCTGCCCCACGCCGCCGCTGTGGGCGCTGACGGTTCCGCCATGCAATTCGGCCAGGCCCCGCACCAGGGACAGGCCGATGCCCAGGCCGCCCTGGGCGCGCGACAGGGCCGGTTCCAGCTGGGAAAACATGTCGAAGACGGTGTCCAGGTGTTCCGGCGCGATGCCGATGCCCGAGTCGCGCACGGTGAGCCGCACCTCGCCGGGCGCGCATGTCACCCCCAGCCAGATGCTGCCGTTGGCGGGCGTGTACTTGACGGCGTTCGTCAGCAGGTTGGCGATCATCTGCCCCAGGCGCGTGGCATCCGCATCGAGCCAGATGGCTTGCGGCCACTGCTCCACGTGCACCGTGTGGCCGCACTGGGCCGCCAGGCTGGCCACGCTGTGCAGCGCCGCCTCCACGACGGGCGCCAGCTCCACGCTGGCGCGGCGCAATTCCAGGCGGCCCCGCGTGATGCGCGACACTTCCATCAAATCGTCGACGAGATGCGTCATGTGGCCCACCTGCCGCCCCAGCACGTCGCGGGCCCAGCACAGCTGCGGGTCCTCCAGCTGCGCCAGGCGCAGCACTTCCAGCACGTTGCGCATGGGCGCCAGCGGGTTGCGCAGCTCGTGCGCCAGGGTGGCGAGGAACTCGTCCTTGCGCCGGTCGGCCGCCGCCAGCTGGTCGTTGAGCACGCCCGCTTCCCGGCGCGCCAGCTGCAGCTGCTGCTCGTACTTGCGGCGGTCGCTGGCGACAAAGACGGCGATCTCGTCATAGCGCACGCCGTCGTGCACGCGCCGCACGGCGTTGAACAGCATGGGCACGGCCTGTCCCTGGCGCTGGCGCATGTCAAGCAGCACTTCCGACACGCTGCCCTGCACCTGCATCAGCGGCAGCCAATGGGTCTGGTGAAACACGCGCCCGCCGATGGTCAGCAAATCCTGCAGCGTCTTGTGCCCGATCAATTCGCCCGCGCCATAGCCGAGCCAGCCGCAAAACGTGGCATTCGCCTGAAGAATGGTGCCGTCGCTGGCGCACAGCAGCAGCCCGCACGCCGCGTGCTGGAACAGGGTATTGGCGTCAGGCAAGGAAGCCATGGCGTCGCGCATCACAGGCGCAGGCCGTCGAGAAAGCCGCGGATGGCGCGGTAGCTGGCGTCGGGCGCGCTCATGTGCGGGCAATGGCCGATATTCTCCACCACTTGCAGGCTGCTGCGCGGCAGCGTCTCGCGCAGGTAGACGCCCACCGGGACGGGCGCGATGAAGTCGTCGCTGCATTGCACGATCAGCGCCGGCGTCGTGTTGCGCGACAGGATAGCGCGGTGATCGGACAAGAAGGTGGCTTGCGCGAAATGCCGCGCGATGGCCGGGTCGGTGCGGCAAAAGCTGCGCGCCAGGTCTTCGCCCAGCGCCGGCTGCCCGGGCGCGCCCATGATGGCCGGCGCCATGGTGCCGGACCAGCCCAGATAATTGCTGTCCATGGCGCGCAGCAGATCATCGATGTCCGCGCGCGTAAAGCCGCCCCGGTAGCCGGTGGCAGGCTCGTCTATATAACAGGGCGATGGCGCCAGCATGACCTGCGCGGCGAACAAGCCCGGTGCGGCGATCGTGGCCAGCAAGGCGCTCATGGCGCTGACGGAATGGCTGATGCAGATCACGGGGCCGTCGCCGGCACCCGGCACGGAATCGACCACCTCCCGCAGGTCGTCGGCGTAGCCGTCGAGCGTCGCATAGCGGCGCATATCGTAGGCGCCCAGATCCGAGCGGCCGCTGCCCACCAGGTCGAACAGCACGGTCCGGTAACGCTGGCGGAACTGCGGTTCCAGGTAGCGCCACATCGTCTGGTCGCAACCGAAACCGTGGGCAAATACGAGGGTTGCCGGCCCCTCTCCAGCGACACGGACGTTGTTGCGACGGTGAATATGCATGCCTACCTCGTTCAATTGTTTCCGCAAAAATACATTTATTATCATCTTTGTACGCAAGAATACCCCAGCAGGCCACAATGCGCCACCCTGGAAGCGACGCTACTCTACCCGTTTTTTTCCCACAACACCGTTCTTTGCAGCTATCAAGGTTTTCCCCAAGTGACTTTCTTATTGATAGCCACCACCCTTTCCCATACGCCAGATAATGCCGGCCACCACCCCGCGCATAATCCCCTGCCTGGCCAGCTTATCGCGTCAGAAGCGTATTATCACCATTACAGCAAGAAACTCACACATATACACAGACACACCAGTTCATTTAAGCCTAAAGGATTTTTATCGGCAGATAAGCATCAATTCACGACATTTAGCCAATTCATCTTTTCCAATATAAATATTCACGCCGCCTCCATACCATACTTTTGATAGCCAGCCTCTACCGAAACGCATTAAATTATCTTATTTTTATATATGTTTGACGTATTTAGCCAAGCTCATATAGTAAATTCCTTATATCGAAAATCAATGATAAAGATGATAATTTCCGTGAAAAGATGGAAATGATATTTAATACTTAAGCAATTATTAAATTTGTGACTATCAGTATTCAATCAGCGAGTGCAGATGCTGGAAATCCCCCAATTCATGGGCGTCCCAGGGCCGAAGGCAGGACAGCGTCCCGCCGCGCATCCGCGCGGATAATGCATTTGCCCTTGACACCGTAGCATATATTTCATATTTTCAATGTTACAAAATAATCAATGAATATGACGTATTTTCCTGATTTTTCTCCTGCGTTATTGAATAAAATCAATATTTTCCATGTTTTTGTAATTTACTAAAAATTACAAACAGTTAACAATACCTAATCTGCACCCACGGCGCCTGTCGGCATATTGCTGGCGTATCTGGCGCCAGTCCCCTTTCCTGTCCCGTCCATGCCTTTCCGGCCAATTCATTTCCGGCATCCGCCCTGGCCAACACCCGCACCGCAGCGGCTATGCCAGCCAGTTTATACCCCTTCCCTGCTGCTCCATTGCACCATGAGAGTGCATCCAGGCCGCCCTTCCGATATTCATCTGCCGATATAAGCCCCTTTCCGCCGCATCGCCGCAATTCGTGCAGCAGCGTGGATCATGGCGCCCGCCCGTGCGCACGAATAATCGAAAAATTGGCTAAAAAATCATTATTCAAACCAAGTGTTGTTATTAAGTTGAAAACACCAAGATGCCCTGGAAATGAAAAACACGATGCTATATTCGCAACGCTGATTTCCCGCCCCGATCCCGTTCCAGCCCGCCTGGCACGGACCGGACTGACTCACTGCCTCACTTTTCGGTGTACACCATGGCTCTGACAGACTATTTCCACACTCTCCGGCATGGCCGCCTGGCAAACGCCACGGCCAGTCCTGCCCCATGCGCCCCGCTGGCACAGGAGCAGGCCGATTTCTGGCGCCAGCAGTTGCACGGCGCACCCGCCCTGCTGGAATTGCCCGGCGAACGATCCCGGCCGGCCCGCCAAAGCTGGCGCACGGGCAGCGTGCCCTTCGCCATCGACGCCGGTACGGCCACGCAAGTACGCCAGCTGGCCCGGCACCGCGGCGCGGCGCCGCTGGCCGTGCTGTTGACGGCCTGGACCGCTTTCCTGGCCCGCCTCAGCGGACAACAGGACCTCGTCATCGGCACGGCGCAGCCCGGTGCCGTCGCCCCGCTGCGCCTGCGCCTCGATGACGCCAGCACGGGCAACAGCCTGCTGGCGCAGGCCGACGCCGCCCTGGCGGCAGCGGCGCGCCACCGCGCCGGCAGCCTGGCGCAGCTGGTCGAGGCGCTGCAGCCGCCGCGCAGCGACAGCTTTCATCCCCTGTTCCAGGCCGTGCTGGCCTTCGGCGCCCACCCCGCGCAGGACATGCCCTTCGACCTGGCGCTGGTGCTCGATGATGGCGCCGGCGGCGGCTATGCGGGCCGGCTCGACTTCGCGCTGGACCTGTTCGACGGGGAAGGCATCGCCGCCTGGGCGGACAACCTGCAACAGCTGCTGCATTCGCTGCTGGCCGATCCCGCCAGGCCGCTGGTGCTCCTGCCCCTGCTGCCGCCCGCGCAGCGGCAACTGCTGCTGCACGACTGGAACGCCAGCGCCCTGCCCCTCGGTGCGCTGCGCAATGCGCACGACTTCGTCGATGCGCAGGCGGCCCGCACGCCGCAGCGCACGGCCATCGTGCATGGCGGGCAGCGCGTCAGCTACGGCCAGCTGGCGCGCCGCGCCGACGCCATCGCCGCGCGCCTGCTGGAGCGGGGTGTGCGGCCGGGCGACCTGGTGGGCCTGCACCTGCACCGCGGACCGCAGCTGGTGGCCGGCCTGATGGCTATCCTGAAGGCGGGCGCCGCCTACGTGCCCCTCGATCCCGCCTATCCGGCCGAGCGGCTGGCCTTCATGCTCGACGATTCGGGCGCGCGCCTGGTGCTCGGCGAGGGCGCGCTGCAAGCGCAGCTGCCCGCCGGCGCCCGCGAATTCGTCGCCATCGACGACATCGCCGAACGCAGGGCGGACGCGCCGGCCGTCAGCGTGGCCGTCGATCCCGCCTCGCCCGCCTACGTGATCTACACCTCCGGCTCCACGGGGCGCCCCAAGGGCGTGCTGCTGCCGCACCGCGCGCTGGTGAACTTTTTCGCCGCCATGCTGCACCAGCCGGGCATGACGGCCGCCGACACCATCTGCGCCGTGACCACGCTGTCCTTCGACATCGCCGTGCTGGAACTGCTGCTGCCCTTCACCGTGGGCGCCACGGTGGCCATCGCCGACACGGCCACGGCGGCCGACGGCGTGGCCCTGGCCGCGCTGATCGACGCCTGCGGCGCCACCCTCGTGCAAGCCACGCCCGCCACCTGGCGCATGCTGCTCGATGCGGGCTGGCAGGGCCGCGGCGGCCTGCGCATCATCAGCGGCGGCGAGCCGATGACGCGCGAGCTGGCCGACGGCCTGCTGGCCAGGGTGGCGCAGCTGTGGAACCTGTACGGCCCCACGGAGACCACCATCTACTCCACGGGCGAACGGGTGCTGCCCGGCGATGGCCTGGTCACCATCGGCAAGCCCGTCAGCAATACCCAGGTCTACCTGGTCGACCGCCATTTGCAGCCCGTGCCCGTGGGCGTGCCCGGCGAACTGCTGATCGGCGGCCTGGGCGTGGCCAGCGGCTACCATGCGCGGCCGGAATTGACGGCGGAAAAATTCATCGCCGACCCGTTTTCCGGCGTGCCCGGCAGCCGCCTGTACCGCACCGGCGACCTGGTGCGCTGGACCCGCGACGGCCGCCTGGACATGCTGGGCCGCATCGACAACCAGGTGAAACTGCGGGGCTTCCGCATCGAGCTGGGGGAAATCGAGGCCGTGCTGGCCAGCCATCCGGCCTGCCGCCAGGCCGTCGTGGTGTGCCGCGAAGACCGTCCCGGCGACAAGCGCCTGGCCGCCTACGTGCGCGCCGACGCGGCGGACCTGGCGCAGGCAGACGGCGCGCCCCTCATCGCCAGCCTGCGCGCGCTGCTGGCGCAGGCCTTGCCGTCCTACATGGTGCCGCCCGCCTTCGTGCTGCTGGAACAGTTCCCCATGACGCCGAACGGCAAGGTGGATCGCCGCGCCCTGCCCGCGCCCGGCCGCGCCGCCCTGTCCGGACGGCAGGTGGAGGCGCCCGTCGGCTTGCAGGAAATGCTCGTGGCGCGCCTGTGGCGCGAGCTGCTGGGACTGGAGCAGGTGGGCCGGCACGACGACTTCTTCGAGCTGGGCGGCCATTCGCTGCTGGCCGGCCAGCTCGTGTCGCGCCTGCGCCAGGCCAGCGGCACGGCACTGACCCTGGGCCAGCTGTTCGGCGCGCCCACGGTGGCCGGCCTGGCCGCCATCCTCGACGGGGCCCCGGCCGGCGCCGCCCTGCCCCCGCTGTCGGCGCAGACGACACCGGATGGCGACAAGGTGGCGCTGTCGTACACGCAGCAGCGCCTGTGGTTCCTGCACCAGCTCGACGCCGCCGCCGGCGCCGCCTACCACATGCCGGTGGCGTGGCGCCTGCGCGGGCCGCTGCGGGCCGATGCCCTGCGCCAGGCGCTCGACGCCCTGCTGCGGCGCCACGCCATCCTGCGCACGCACTTCGGCGCCAGCGATGGCGTGCCGCACCAGATGGCGGGCGCGCCGTTCGCCTTCCCCCTGCGCCAGGCGGACCTTTCCAGCGTGCCGCCGCAGCAGCGCGAGGCGGCGGCCGAAGCCCTGTATGCGGAAGAAATCGCCCGGCCCTTCGACCTGGCGCGCGGGCCGCTGCTGCGCGCCCTGCTGCTGCGCCGCGCGGACGACGAGCATGAGCTGCTGCTGGTGCAGCACCACATCATCAGCGATGGCTGGTCGCTGGGCGTGCTGTGCGGGGAACTGGCGACCCTGTACGCCGCCTTCGCTGCCGGCCTGCCCGACCCGCTGCCGCCGCCCGCGCTGCAGTATGCGGACTACGCGCGCTGGCAGCGCCATGCCGCGCATGCGGCGCCGCTGCAGGCGCAGCAGGCGTACTGGCGCGCGCAGCTGGACGGCGCGCCGCCCCTGCTGGAACTGCCGCTCGACCATCCCCGTCCCGCGCGCCAGAGCTACCGCGGCGCGCGCCTGGCGTTCGCCCTGGAGGCGACGCTGGCCGACGCGCTGCGCCGGCTCAGCGCCCGCCACGGCGCCACCCTGTTCATGACCCTGCTCGCGGGCTGGAGCGCGCTGCTGTCGCGCCTGGGCGGCCAGGACGACATCGTCATCGGCACGCCCGTCGCCAACCGCCCGCTGCCCGAACTGGAGGTGCTGCCGGGCTTCTTCGTCAACACGGTGGCCCTGCGCGTGCGCCTGCACGGCGACCCCACTGTGACCGAACTGCTGGCGCGCATCCGCGCCACGGCGCTGGCCGCCTACGAACACCAGGACCTGCCGCTGGACCAGGTGGTCGATGCCGTCAAGCCCGTACGCAGCCTGGCCTACAGCCCCCTGTTCCAGAGCGTCATGGCGCTCAACAACACGCCGGCGCCGGACGGCGACGGCGCCCTGTTCGATCCCCGTCCGCTGCCGCTGCCCCAGGCCAGCACGCATTTCGACCTGTCCCTGCTGCTCGACGACGATGGCCGGCAGGTGGCGGGCCATATCGAATATGCGAGCGACCTGTTCGACCATGACGGCATGGCGCGCCTGGCCGCCAGCCTGCAAGCCGTGCTGGCGGCCATGGCGGCCGACGACAGCCTGACACTGGGCCGCTTGCCGCTGATGGATGCGGCGGCGCGCCGGCAGGTGCTGCTGGACTTCAACCGCGCAACCGTCGCGCCGACCCGCCAGGACAGCGTGCCTGCGCTGTTCGCGCGGCAGGCGGCGCGCACGCCGCAGGCGCTGGCCCTGCGCCATAGCGCGCGCAGCCTGACGTATGCCGCCCTCGATGCGCAGGCCAACCGCCAAGCGCACGCGCTGCTGGCCGCCGGCGTGCAGCCGGGCCAGCGCGTGCTGGTGCTGCTCGAGCGCAGCGATGCGCTGGTGATCTCCTTGCTGGCCATCCTCAAGGCGGGCGCCGCCTACGTGCCGGTGGAAGCGAACTGCCCGCCGCAGCGCCTGGCGCACATCCTCGCCGACGCCGCGCCCGCGCTGGTGGTCAGCAGCGCCGCGCTGGCCGCGCGCCTGCCCGCCGGCGGCCCGCCGCTGCTGCTGGCCGAGCCGGGTGCGGCGCCGTCCGACAGCCTGCCCGATACCGATCCCGCCGTCGCCGGCATCGACGCGCGGT
>NZ_JBWKUP010000016.1:127648-145932 GCF_059420905.1 Janthinobacterium sp. GW821-FHT03C08
GCTGCTGGCCGAGCCGGGTGCGGCGCCGTCCGACAGCCTGCCCGATACCGATCCCGCCGTCGCCGGCATCGACGCGCGGTCGCTGGCCTACGTCATGTACACCTCGGGTTCGACGGGCATGCCGAAAGGCGTGATGGTCGAGCACCGCAACATCATGCGCCTGGCCGTCGACAGCGGCTTCGCCCCGCTGGAGCACAGCGACCGCGTGGCCCACTGCGCCAACCCCGCCTTCGACGCGGCCACCTGGGAGCTGTGGGCGCCGCTGCTGAACGGCGCCTCGGTGCTGGTGTTCGACCAGGATACGCTGCTCGACCCGGCGCGCTTCAACCGCGCGCTGGCCGACGGCGGCGTGACGGCCCTGTGGCTGACGGCTGGCCTGTTCCATGAATATGCGGACGCGCTGGAAGAGGCGTTCGCCGGCCTGCGCTGGCTGCTGGCGGGCGGCGACGTGCTCGATCCGCAGGTGGTGGCGCGGGTGATGGGCAAGGCGCGCCCGCCGCGCCATCTGCTCAATGGCTACGGCCCCACCGAGACGACGACGTTCGCCACCACCCATGCCGTGACGGGCGCGCCGCACGAGGCGCGGGCCATTCCCATCGGCCGGCCCATCGGCAACACGCAGGTTTACCTGCTCGATCCCCTGGGCCAGCCCGTGCCCGTGGGGGTGCCCGGCGAGATCCACATCGGCGGCGACGGCGTGGCGCGCGGCTACCTGAACCTGCCGCAGCACAGCGCCGAGCGCTTCATCGCCGACCCGTTCTCGCAACAGCCTGGCGCGCGCCTGTACCGCAGCGGCGACCTGGGCAAGTGGCGCGCCGACGGCAGCATCGAGTTTGCCGGCCGCAACGACTTCCAGGTGAAGATCCGCGGCTACCGCATCGAGCCGGGCGAGATCGAGACGCGCCTGGCCGCCTGCGCCGGCGTGCGCGAAGCGCTGGTGCTGGCGCGCGAGGACAGCCCCGGCGACAAGCGCCTGGTGGCCTACCTGACGGCCGCCGACGGCTTCGACGTGGCGGCCGCGCGCGAAGCGCTGCGCGCCCAGCTGCCCGCCTACATGCTGCCAGCGGCCTTCGTCGTGCTGCCGCGCTGGCCGCTGAACGCCAACGGCAAGGTGGACCGCCATGCCTTGCCCGACCCGGCCGACGCGGCCGTGGACACGCCGGCGGCGCCCCTGTCGGCCGAGCAGGAAACCCTGGCGCAGCTGTGGCGCCCCCTGCTGCGCCTGGCCAGCGTGGGACCCGGCGACAGCTTTTTCGACGTCGGCGGCAACTCGCTGCTGGCGACGCGGCTGGTGGCGCGCATCGGCCAGCACTACGCCATCGATTTCCCGCTGCGCGCCGTGTTCGACGCGCCGCGGCTGGCGCAGATGGCCGACGCCATCGCCCTGCAGCTGGCCAGCCAGCATGCGGACGCGCTCGACGAACTCTTGAAACAACTTGACAACCTGAGCGACGAACAGGCCAGCGCGCAATTGCAGCACGCGCCCGCGCCCGTCGGCGACTCGCCTATCCTGGGATGATGACATGACTGATTTGAACCAACGCCTGGCCGGCCTGTCGCCGGAAAAACGCGCGCTGCTGATGCAGCAGCTGAGCAAGCAGGCGGCGCCCGCCGCCCGCCGGGAAATCACGCGCCAGCCCCGGCCCGCGCGCATCCCCGTCTCGCATGCGCAGAACCGCCTGTGGTTCCTGGAACAGATGGACCCGAATTCGGCCACCTACAACGTGCCGTCGGCCATGTGGATGCGCGGGCGGCCCGACTGCGCCATCCTGCAGCGCAGCCTCGATGAAATCGTGCGCCGCCATGAAGTGCTGCGCACGGCCATCGTCACCGACGACGTGGGACCGCAGCAGCGCATCCTGCCGCCGGCGCCCGTGCCGCTGCGCCGCGTCAGCCTGGAGCATGTGCCGGCCGCGCAACGGCGCGAGGAAGCGGCCGCGCTGGCGCAGCAGGAAGCGGGCACGCCGTTCAACTTCAGCACAGGGCCGCTGCTGCGCGCCGTGCTCATCAGCCTGGACGAGGAGCAGCACCTGTTCGTGCTGAACGGCCACCACATCGCGCTCGACGGCTGGTCCTACACCATCATCTACACGGAACTGTGCCAGCTGTACGACGCCTATTGCGCGGGACTGCCGTCGCCGCTGGCCGAAGTGCCTCTGCAGTACGCCGACTACACGCTGTGGCAGAATGCCCTGCTCGACGACGAGGGCGAGACCATGCGCAAGCAGTTCGCCTACTGGCAGCAGCGCCTCGTGAGCCACCCGCCCGTGCTGGAGCTGCCGGGCGACCGCCCGCGCCCGGCGCAGCAAAGCCGGCGCGGCGCGGCCTCCGTGCACCGCCTCGACCCGACCCTGTATGACGGCCTGAAACGCCTGAGCCGCCAGGAAGGCGCGACGCCGTTCATGGTGTTTGCCGCTGCCTTCAAGGCGCTGCTGGCGCGCTACACGGGCCAGCTCGACCTCGTCATCGGCATGGGCGTGGCGAATCGGCCGCGCCAGGAACTCGAGGCGCTGGTGGGCTTTTTCGCCAATACCCTGGCGCTGCGCACGGACCTGACGGGCGACCCCACCTTCCGCGAGCTGCTGGCGCGCGTCAAGGATGGCACCCTGGGCGCGTATGCGCACCAGGACATGCCCGTCGAACGCCTGCTCGACGTGCTGAAGATCGACCGTTCGCTGAGCCACTCGCCCCTGTTCCAGGTAATGCTGTTCTTCCAGAACTTCCCGTCCGAGGAAATCCGCCTGCACGGGCTGGTGCTGTCGCCGATCGAGCCTGGCGTCATCTCGTCGGGCACCTCGCGCGTCGACCTGACCCTGTTCGCCAGCGAGGAAAACCATGGCCTGGCCATGTACATCGAGTACGCGACCGACCTGTTCGACGCGGCCACCATCGCCGCCATGGCGGGCCACCTGCAGCAGTTGCTGCAAAGCGCGCTGGGCGATCCGGACCGCCGCCTGTCGGAACTGGAGCTGCTGACGCCCGCCGAGCGGCGCAGCGTGCTGCACGACTGGAACGACACGGCGCGCGCCCTGCCGGCCAGCGGCGCCCTGACGGCGCATGCGTTGTTCGAGGCGCAGGCGGCGCGCACGCCGCAAGCCATCGCCCTGTCGCACCTGGGACGCGAACTCAGCTATGCGGAACTGGACCAGCGCGCCGATGCGCTGGCGCGCCATCTGCTGGCGCGCGGCGTGCAGCCGGGTGAGCTGGTGGGCCTGTTCGTCAAGCGCTCGCCCGACATGCTGGTGGCGCTGCTGGGCATCCTCAAGGCGGGCGCCGCCTACGTGCCGCTCGACCCCATCTACCCGGCCGAGCGCATCGCCTTCATGCTCGACGATGCGCAGACCCGCTTCGTCGTCACGCAGCGCGCGCTGGCGCCGCTGCTGCCGGCCAGCGGCCCGGCCCTGGTGCTGCTGGAAGAGGCGCGCCTGAACGAAGTGGCGCCGCCCGCGCGCGTGGCGGCGGGCGAGACGGCCTACGTCATCTATACGTCCGGCTCGACGGGCCGGCCCAAGGGCGTGCGCCTGCCGCACGGCGCCGTCGTCAACTTCCTGCTGTCCATGAAGGAGCGGCCCGGCATCACGGCCGCCGACCGCCTGTGCGCCGTCACCACCCTGTCGTTCGACATCGCCGTGCTGGAACTGCTGCTGCCGCTGACGGTGGGGGCGCGCATCGAGATCGCCGACCCGGCCACGGCGGCCGACGGCATGGAGCTGGCGCGCCTGCTCGACAGCTCGCAGGCCAGCATGCTGCAGGCGACGCCCGCCACCTGGCGCATGCTGCTCGACGCGGGCTGGCAAAGCCGTCCAGGCATGGCCATGCTGTGCGGCGGCGAGGCGCTGAGCCGCGAACTGGCCGACCGCCTGCTGGCCGGCGGCGGCACCCTGTGGAATATGTACGGCCCCACGGAGACGACGATCTGGTCGAGCGTGGAAAGAATCGAGGCGGACGGCGCGCCCATCGCCATCGGCCGTCCCATCGCCAATACGCGCCTGTACGTGGCGGACGCCTTCCTGCAGCCGCTGCCGCCCGGCATCCCGGGCGAACTGCTGATCGGCGGCGCCGGCGTGGCGCAGGGCTACCATGCGCGCCCCGAACTGACGGCGGAAAAATTCCTCGCCGACCCCCATTCGCCGGAGCCGGGCGCGCGCCTGTACCGCACGGGCGACCTGGCGCGCTGGAGCCGCGACGGCAACATGGAAGTGCTGGGCCGCATCGACAACCAGGTCAAGCTGCGCGGCTACCGCATCGAGCTGGGCGAGATCGAAGCCGTGCTGGGCGACCAGGCGGGCGTGCGCCAGGCCGTCGTCATCTGCCGCGAAGACCGTCCCGGCGACAAGCGCCTGGTGGCCTATCTGCTGTCGCAGCCGGGCCAGGTGCTGCAGGCGGCGGCCCTGCGCGACGCCATCGCGCCGCAACTGCCGGACTACATGCTGCCCTCGGCGTACGTCATGCTCGAGCACCTGCCGATGACGCCGAACGGCAAGGTCGACCGCAATGCCCTGCCCGTGCCCGACATCGAGGCGGCGCCCGGCCACAGCTATGTCGCGCCGCGCAACGGCGACGAGGAACTCCTGTGCGGCCTGTGGCAGGAAGTGCTGGGCCTCGAACGCGTGGGCATCGAGGACAACTTCTTCAAGCTGGGCGGCCACTCGCTGCTGGCCACGCAGCTGGTGATGCGCGCGCAAAAGGCCTTCGGCGGCGAACTCAGTCTGCGCCTGCTGTTCGAGGCGCCCACCGTGGCGGCCTTCGGCGCGGCGCTGATGCGCAACCGCCTCGACAGCGTGGATGCGGGCGACCTGGCCAGCATGCTGGACCAGCTGGAAGGCCTTTCGGACGACAACATCGAAGCGCTGCTGGGCGGCGCACTGGAAAACACATGAGCATATCCCTCCTCCACGACGACCCGCGCCTGGCGCGCCTGACGCCGCAGCAGCTGGCCCTGCTGCGCCAGCGCCTGGCCGCAGGCGCCGCGCCGCAAGTGTCCCTGGCGGACGCCGTGCGCGCCCTGCCGCCGCTGGCCGACGGCACACCGCTGCCCCAGTCGCCGGCGCAGCAGCGCATGTGGTTCTTCGAGCGCCTGCAGCCGGGCACGGGCGCCTATCACCTGTACCAGCACTGCCGCCTGAGCGGCGCGCTCGATGCCGCCGCGCTGGAAGCGACATTTGCCGCCATCGTCGCGCGCCACGCGGCGCTGCGCACGGGTTTTGGCGAGGAAGGCGGCCAGCCGCTGCAGACGGTGGCGCCGCACGCGCCCTTCACCGTGCAGCGCCTGGACCTGTCGCACCTGGACTTCGCCGCTGCCCACGCCGCCGCGCTGGACTACGCGGGCGCCGAGACGCAGCGCCCGTTCGACCTGGCCCGCCCGCCGCTGCTGCGCGCCAGCCTGGTGACCCTGGCGCCGCAGGAATACGCGCTGGTGGTGGTGCTGCACCATATCATCGCCGACGCCTGGTCGATCAACGTGCTGTATGGCGAACTGCAAGCGCTGTACCGCGCCCACGCCTCGGGCACACCGTCGCCGCTGGACGTCCTGCCGCCGCTGCCGCTGGCCTTTCCCGACATCGTGCGCTGGCAAGCGTCGCCGCCGCGCCAGGCCGCGCTGGCGCGCCAGGTGGCCTTCTGGCACCAGGCGCTGGCCGGCAGCAGCGGCTTGCTGGAACTGCCGGCCGACGCGCCGCGCAGCCCCAGCCTGTCGCCCGCCGGCGAACGCCACGCCTTCGCGGTGCCGCCCGCCTTGTCGCACGCCGTCAAGGCCCTGGCGCAGGCCGAGGGCGCGACCCTCTTCATGGCCCTGCTGTCGGCCTTCCAGGTGCTGCTGGCGCGCCTGGCCAGCCAGGACGACGTGGTCGTCGGCACCCCGGTGGCCAACCGCGGCGCGCCGGAGTCCGAACCGCTGATCGGCCTGTTCGTCAATACCCTGGCCCTGCGCGCGGACCTGTCCGACGATCCGGCCTTTACCGCCCTGCTGGCGCGCAACCGCCAGCACTTCCTCGATGCCCTGGCGCATGCGGAAGCGCCGCTGGAGCGCATCGTCGACGGCTTGCGCATCGAGCGCGTGCCGGGCCGCGGCACCCTGTTCCAGACCATGTTCGTGCTGCAGGCGCCCGCCGCCAGCGCCAGCCCCGAGGAAGCGCAGGCGGCCTGGCACGGCCTGCGTCCCGGCCCGTTCGAGCCGCCGTTCAAGGCGGCCCGCTTCGAGATCACCCTGTCGATGATGGAGCTCGATGGCGCGCTGTCCGGTGTCATCGACTACAGCGTGGCCCTGTTCGAAGCAGCCACCATCGCCCGCATGGCGGAACAGTTCACGCAGCTGCTGGCATCCATCGTGCAGGCGCCCGCCACACGGGTGTCGCGCCTGGACTTGCTGCCGGCCGCGCAGCGGGCGCAGTTGCTGGCCCTGGGCGATGGCGGCGCGCATGCGGGCGCGCAGGACTTGCCCGACGGCGGCCTGCATGCGCTGCTGGCGCGCCAGGCCGCGCTCACGCCGCAGGCCGCGGCCATCGTGGATGACGGCGTTGAACTGAGCTATGCGCAGCTGCACGCGGCGGCCACCGCGCTGGCCGCGCGCCTGCAGGCGGCGGGCGCGGGGCCGGGCCGCCACGTGGCGCTGCTGGCGGACCGCTCGGCCGATGCCCTCGTGGGGCTGCTCGCCATCGTCGCCACGGGCGCCGCCTACGTGCCGCTCGATCCCGCCCTGCCTGCGGCGCGCCTGCGCTTCATGCTGGACGACGCCGGCGCCATCGCCATCGTCGCGCCGCCGGCCGCACAGGCGCAGGCGCTGGCCATTGCCGGGCAGCTGCCCGTGCTGGCCACCGATGCGCCGGCGGACGGCGCCGCGTTCACCGCCCCCGCCATCGACGGCAGCACGCCCGCCTACCTGATCTACACGTCCGGCTCCACGGGCACGCCGAAAGGCGTGGGCGTCAGCCAGGCCAATGTGCTGCACCTGCTGCACGCTTTTACTCAAGTCCACGACCTGGCCGGCCAGCGCGTGCTGATGATCCCGCCGCTGCAATTCGACGCCTCTGTGGGCGACATCTTCCCCGCGCTGGCCTTGGGTGCCACCCTGGTGCTGCACGCCGCGCCGAACCAGCTGGGCGCGGCGGAGCTGGCAGCGTATTGCGCGCGCCACGCCGTCACGGCCATCGACGCGCCGGCCGCCCTGTGGCGCCGCTGGACGGACGCCTTCGATGGCGCCGCCAGCGCCACGGGCAGCGTGCTGCCCGGCCTGCGCCTGATGATGTTCGGCGGCGAAGCCGTGCCCGTGGAGCAGGTTCGCCGCTTTGCCCGCCTGACGGGCAAGCGCGTGCGCCTGGTCAACCATTACGGCCCCACCGAAGCCACCGTCTGCGCCACCGCGTTTTCCACCGTGGATGGCGCCGGCCTGGAAGGCAGCGACCTGCCCATCGGCCAGCCCCTGCCCGGCGTGCGCGCCTATGTGCTGGACCGCCATTTGCAGCTGGCGCCGCGCGGCGTGGCCGGCGAGCTGGCCATCGGCGGCGCCGGCGTGGCGGCCGGCTACCGCCATGCGCCCGAGCTGACGGCCGAGCGCTTCGTCGCCGATCCCCACAGCCCGCATGCAGGGGCGCGCCTGTACCGCAGCGGCGACCTGGCCCGCTGGAACAGCGACGGCAGCCTGCAATTCCTCGGCCGGCGCGACCACCAGGTCAAGCTGCGCGGCGTGCGCATCGAGCTGGGCGAAGTGGAAAGCGCGCTGCTGGCCTGCGACGGCGTGCAGGCGGCCGTCGCCACGGTGCTGGAAGTGGCGCCCGGCGACAAGCGCCTGGTGGCGTATTTTGTCGGCCCCGGCGTAACGGGCGCCGCCCTGCGCGCGGAACTGGCGGCGCGCCTGCCCGACGCCATGCTGCCGGCCATCTTCGAGCGCCTGCAGGCGCTGCCCCTGACGGGCAACGGCAAGATCGACCGGCGCGCCCTGCCCGCCCCCGCGCAGGCGCTGCACGAGCTGGAAGCGCGCAGCATCATCGCGCCGGCAACCGGCACGGAACAGCGCATGCTGGCCGTGTGGCAGGAACTGCTGGGCCGCGAAGGCCTGAGCACGGAAGATGAATTCTTCAGCGCGGGCGGCGATTCCCTGCTGACTTTGCCGCTGGTATTCCAGCTGGCGCGCGCCTTCGGCGTCGACGTGCCGCTGACGGCCGTGTTTTCCGCGCCCAGCATCGCCGCCCTGTCGCGCGTCGTGGACGACCTGCTGGCCGGCGTCGCCGCGCCCGTGCTGGACCTGGCGGCGCAAGCCGTGCTGCCGCCCGACATCGATGCGGCGCGCGCGGCGCCGCGCCGCGCCGGGCCGCCGCGCGCCATCCTCGTCACGGGCGCCACGGGCTTCCTCGGTGCGTGGCTGCTGCGCGACCTGCTCGACGCCAGCGCGGCGCAGCTGCTGTGCCTGGTGCGCGCCGACGATGCCGCCGACGGCGCGCGGCGGCTGCGCGCCAACCTGCAGCACTACGGCCTGTGGCAGGAACGCTACGCGGCGCGCCTCACGCCGCTGCCGGGCGACCTGGCCGCGCCGCGCCTGGGCTTGACGGACGATGGCTATGCCACCGTGGCCGGCGACGCCGACGCCATCGTGCACAACGGCGGGCAAGTCAATTTCCTCGCGCCGTATGCCAGCCTGGCGCCCGCCAACGTGGGCGGCACGCTGGAGGTGCTGCGCCTGGCCACCACGGGCGCGCTGAAGGCCGTGCACATGGTCTCGACCCTGGGCGTATATGTCAGCGCGGACTACCTTGGCGCCAGCGTGCGCGAAAGCGACGCGCCGCCCACGGCGCACAGCCAGCAGGGAGGCTACAACCAGAGCAAGTGGGTGGCGGAACAGCTGGCCCTGGCGGCGCGCGCCCGCGGCGTGCCCGTGGCGCTGTACCGGCCGGCCCGCATCACGGGCGACAGCGGCAGCGGCAGCGCCAACCTGGGCGACTACTTCAGCAGCTGGATCAAGGGCTGCGCGCAGCTGGGCCTCGTGCCCGACATCGCCGGCGCCAGCTACGACATGGCACCCGTCGATTACGTCAGCGCCGTCATCGCCGGCCGCGTGCTGGCCGACGACGGCGCCGGCGGCACCTGGCACTTCCTCAATCCCGCCCGCCTGTCCACCGGCGCCCTCGTCGATGGCTTGCGCACGGCCGGCCACCCGGTGCGGCTGTGCGACTACGCCGCCTGGCGCGCGGCCCTGCAGCGGGCGGTGGCCGGCGGCGAGGACAACGCGCTGGCCAGCTTCGCCGCCCTGTTCCCCGAGCAGGCCGACGCGCGCGAGCCGGGCTTCGACTGCGGCGCCACGGAGCGCATGGCCGCCGCCCTGGGCCAGGTGTGCCCGCCGGCAGACGGCGCCCTGTTCGCCACCTATCTCGCCTACATGCGCGGCCAGGGCTACCTGCCCCTTGCCGGCGCCACGCCACAGGAAAGGGCCTGCGCATGAACACGTCCACTCGCCGCTATGCGGGCTTGCGCGACTTTTTGCTGATCTGGTTCGGCCAGATGACGTCGGGCATCGGCTCGCGCCTGTCCAGCTTTGCGCTGGGCATCTGGGTCTTGCGCACGACGGGGTCGACCACCCAGTTTGCGCTGATCTTCGTCGCCATGGCCGTGCCGGCCCTGCTGATCGCGCCGTTCGCGGGCGCCCTCGTCGACCGCTGGGACCGGCGCCGCATCATGCTGTGCTGCGACCTCGTCTCAGCCAGCGCCCAGCTGGTGCTGGCGGCGCTGCTGATGCACAGCCAGCTGGCCATCTGGCACATCTACCTGTGCGTGGGCGCCACGGCGCTGGCCAACGCCTTCCACGGCCCCGCCTATGCGTCGAGCATCCCCCTGCTGGTGCCGCACGGCCAGCTGAGCCGCGTCAACGGCCTGGTGCAGACGGGCGGCGCCATCGCCCAGGTGGCCGGCCCCCTGCTGGCCGGCGTGCTGGTGAGCCTGATCAGCCTGCCCGGCGTGCTGCTGATCGACGCCCTGTCCTTCGTCGCCGCCTTCATCGCCATGCTGGCTGCGCGCATCCCCCGCCCGCCGCGCAACCAGGACGGCGCAGGACAGAGCCTGTGGCGCGAGGCGGCGACGGGCTGGCGCTATGTGCGCGAGCGCAACAGCCTGTTCGGCCTGCTGCTGGTGTTTGGCACCTGCAATTTCCTGTTCGGCATCGCCGCCATCACCATCACGCCGCTGGTGCTGTCGATGGCCGATCCGGCCCTGCTGGGCGTGCAGATGTCCATCGGCGGCGCGGGCCTGCTGCTGGGCGGCGTGCTGATGGCGGCCTCGGGCGGCATGAAGAAGCGCATCAACGGCGTGCTGGGCTTTTCCCTGCTGGCGGGCCTGGCCCTGGCCGCGCATGGCCTGGCGCCGTCGTTCGTGCTGGTGACGGCGGCCGGTTTCGTCTTCTTCCTCACCTTGCCCGTGATCAGCGCGTCGAACGATTCGCTGTGGCAAAGCAAGGTGCCACCCGGCCTGCAGGGGCGCTGCTTCGCCATCCAGCGCGTGCTGTCGGAAGCGGCCATGCCCGTCGGCTACTGCCTGGCGGGCCCCCTGGCCGAGCACGTCTTCGAACCCCTGCTGATGCCGGGCGGCGCGCTGGCCGGCTCCATCGGCCAGCTGATCGGCACGGGCGCGGGACGCGGCATGGGCCTGATGTTCATCGTCCTGGGCCTGGCGATGAGCCTGGTCGCCATGCTGGCCTACAGCATCCCCGCCCTGCGCCGCGCCGACGAGCTGCCCGACGCCTGGACCCAGCCGCCCCCGGCGGCCGAAGGGGACGCCCAGCCCGCCTGATTTTTTCTCGGTAGTACCAAGGTGAATGAAAAAGCGCTGCCCGGCAGCGTTGTGGGGACGCTTTTTCTTCAAAAACGCAATGCAGTAGCACATCGATAACAACATCGACCCACTGGAGCAAGCAAGATGACTGACACAGACATGCTGCACACGGCACCGGCGCCCACAAAGTGCCCGGTCGCCCATCACGACAAGCAAGCCGCCGCGCACGGCCCCGGATACGGGCTGATGCGCGTTTCCCAGGTGGCGCGCGACTACCCCAGCCACTCCGCGCTGGCCAGCGTGCTGGAATGGATGCGCGCCTTCCTCGCCCGCAGCCACCCGGAACTGGGCCGCAAGGGCGCCGTCTGCCCCTTCGTCCCCGTGGCGCTGGAGCAGGACAGCATCTGGATGGCCGAGATCGCCGAGCGCGAACCGACGCTCGACAGCATCTCGCGCGTGATCCTGTATTACCGCGACCTCTTCCTCGCCACCGAACCGACGAGCGGCCCGGACGCCATCAACAAGGCCTTCCTCGTGATCTTCCCCAACCTGGGCGCCGAGGGCGCGGGCGTCGTCGACGAAGTGCAGCAGCTGCTGAAGAAGGATTTCGTGGAAAAGGGCCTGATGCTCGGTGAATTCCACGCCAGTAACGAAAGTCCCGGCCTGCGCAACGCGCAGTTCCGCCCCCTGCGCAGCCCCATCCCCATGCTGGCCATGCGCCACATGGTCGATTCGGACCTGCCCTTCCTGCTGCGTGCGGCCTACGCGGCGCCCGTGCGGGCCGCCTACCTGCGCGCCTACCTGTTCCGCCTGGCGGGCAGCCTGGGCTGGTCGCGCTTCGAGCAGGCGCTCGACGGCGTCGTGGCCGCCGAGATCGAACAGTGGCAGGCAGGCCAGGGCCAGCCCGATGCCGCAGGCGCGGGAGAGACGGCATGAGCGCCGCCCATCCCGCCCACGGCGCCCGTAGCGAGCGCATCGCCATCGTCGGCGGCGGCCTGGCCGGCTCCCTGCTGGCCCTGGCGCTGGCGCGGCAAGGCCACGGCGTGGACGTCTACGAACGCCGCGCCGACCCGCGCCGCCAGGATGGCGCGGCGGGCCGCTCGATCAACCTGGGCCTGTCCAAGCGGGGCATGCAAGCCTTGCAGATGGTGGGGCTGCTGGACCAGGTGCTGGCCCACGCCGTCGTCATGCGCGGCAGGGTCATCCACGCGCCGGACGGCAGCACGCGCTACCAGGCGTACGGCAAGGATGACAGCGAAGTGCTGCATTCAATCGACCGCAACCTGCTCAACCACCTGCTGCTGGACCAGGCCGAGCAGCATCCGCAGGTGAAACTGCATTTCGAGCACCGTTTGCTGCGCGCCGACAAGGCGCAGCGCGAACTGGAGCTGGAAACGCCGGGCGGGCGCCGCATCACGGCCCATCCGGCCTGGGTGGTGGGCGCCGACGGCGCCTTTTCCAGCATGCGCCGCGAATTGCAGCACGGCATGCGCGCCGACTACCAGCAGGAATACCTGGAATGGGGCTACAAGGAGCTGACCCTGGCGCCGCGCGCGGACGGCAGCTCGGCCATCGAACTGACGGCCCTGCACGTGTGGCCGCGCAGCCACTGCCTGTTCGTCTCGCATCCGAACCAGGACGGCTCGCACACCCTGACCCTGTTCCTGCCCTTCGAGGGCGAGGACAGCTTCGCCAGCGTGCGCAGCGAGGACGACGTGACGGCGCTGTTCGCCAAGTATTTCCCCGACCTGCTGCCCTTGCTGCCGGGCCTGCTGGAACAGTGGTCGCGCCACCCCACAGGCACCTTGATCACCACGCGCACGGCGCCGTGGCGCTTCGGCGACTGGGCCGTGCTGGTGGGCGACGCCTGCCACGCCGTGTACCCCTTCTATGGCCAGGGCATGAATTCCGCGTTCGAGGATTGCTGCACGTTAATGAACGCGCTCGCTGCGGCGCAAGGCGACACGGCCAGCGCGTTTGCCAGCTACGAGCTGGCGCGGCGGCGGCACACGGATGCGTTGGCGCAATTATCAAAAAGCAACTTCACGGAACTGCGGCAAAAAGTGCAGTCGCCGTGGTTCGTCGCCCGCAAGAAGCTCGACCTGCTGCTCAACCGCGCCTGGCCGCGCGGCTGGCTGCCCCTGTACACCATGATCGCCCACACCACCATGCCCTACGGCGACGCGCTGCAAAGGGCGCGGCGCCAGGAGCGCGTCCTGCACGCCTCGGGCGCGCTGGCCCTGGCCGTGCTGGGCATCGCCGCCGTCGTCCTGTCCCTGACCCTGATTGGAGGTAACTGATGCATCCTGTACATGTACAAGGCCGCGCGTGGGAGCGCCTGGCCGTGGCGCTGCTGCTGTGCGCCTTCTTCGGCATCTGCGCGGCCGTCGCCGCCACTGCCCTGCAAGCGGCGCCGTCGCCGCTGGCGCTGCTGCCGCTGGCCATCGCACTGGGACTGAGCCCGCTGCTGGCCCGCCATCTGCCGCGCGAGCTGGACGGCCTGCTGCGCGCCCATCCCGTGCTCAGCCTGCTGTGGCTGGCGCTGGCCGCGCTGGCCGTGGCCCGCATCGCCGGCGTCGCCCTATTCATGGCCGACCCGCAGCAGCCGCAGCTGTCGGCCATCTGGTACGACCCCTTCTACGTCAACCACAGCTGCTTTTCCTCGTACTGGAAGGCGTCCGAACTGGCCAGCGCCGGCGCCGCGAACATCTACGACGGCGCCCATTACGCGGGCAACGAGGGACGCTTCAAGCTCGACGAATACCTGTATCCGCCGCCGTTCCTGATCCTGCCGCAGCTGGCGGCGTCCCTGGGCGCGGGCTTCGTGGCCATGCGCGCCGCCTGGTTCGCCGTCGACGCGGCCCTGGTGATGGCCATCATGCTGGCCGTCTGCGCCTGGATCGGCGGCGCCGCGGGCCGCCGCGCCGCCCTGCTGCTGCCGGCCGCCTGGCTGGCCCTGCCCACCCTGATCACCATGCAGACGGGGAACTTCCAGCTGGCCGCCATCGCCCTGGCCCTGCTGGCCATGCTGCTGTTCCAGCGGGGACGCGACGAAGCGGGCGGCGCCGTGATGGCGCTGGCCCTGTTCAAGATCTTCCCCGGCGTGCTGTGCGCCTACCTGCTGTTCTGCAAGCGCTGGCGCGCGCTGGCGTGGAGCGTCGCCTTCTCGCTGCTGTACGCGGCGGTGGCGTACGCCATGCTGGGCGCCCAGCCCTTCCGCGATTTCGTCGCCTATGAAATGCCGCGCATCGCCAGCGGCGAAGTGTGGACCTGGATGCAGCTCGAAGGCCTGGAAGCGGTGGTCGCCATCAATTACTCCGTGCCGGCGTTGGTGCTCAAGCTCAGGCTGTTCGGCGCCGACGGCCTGGAATACCGCCACCTGGCTGCCGTGGCCCTGCTGTGGAGCGTGGTGGTGGTGATGCTGGCCTGGCTGGCGGCGCGCCGCGCCAGCGCATATTCGCGCCTGGAACTGGCCGCCGTCTGGCTGGGATTGCTGGGCCTGGCCGCCGTGCGCAGCCCCTTCGTGCCGGACGACTACGCCCTGTTCCCCGCCCTGTGGCTGTGGTGCCTGCTGGCCGCGGGCCAGGCGCGCGGCGCCCTGCGCATCGCCATCTTCGGCGTGCTGTGGCTGGCCTTTGCCATCGTCATGCCGATCGGCCTGGTGCAGCCGCAGCACCTGCCCCTGCTGCTGGCCGTCTCCACCGCCAGCCAGCTGCTGGCCCTGGCCTTCTGGCTGTGGCCCGTGCTGCGCCGCCCCGCCGCCCAAGACAGCGCCAACACCACTGCGTCCACGTCGCCCGCGGCCGCCTGACCCCCATTCAGAAAGAAAAACCACGATGAAACAAGCTATCCTGACCCCGCTGCGCCGCACCGCCCTGTGCCTGATGCTGGCCTTTTCCGCTCCCGCCCTGGCCGACGAGCGCCTGCAGATTCCCCGCGCCGCGCATGCGCCCGTGCTGGCCGACTACATCGGCAAGGTACCGGCCGGCGCCGGCGTGGAAATCAAGGGTTTCCGCCAGTACGCGCCCGGCGACGGCGAGCCGTCGCTGCTGGAGACCAAGGCTTACCTGTCGTACGACGACGAGCACCTGTACGCCGTCTTCGTCTGCACGGACGACCCGGCCCTGGTGCGCGCGCGCATCGCCCGCCGCGAGGACTTGCCCGGCGACGACGCGGTGCAGCTGGAAATCGACTCCTTCAACGACAAGCAGCGCTCGTTCCGCTTCTACGCCAACCCGTACGGCGTGCAGATGGATGCCAAACACACGGAAGGCCTGGGCGACGATTTCAATTTCGACACGCAATGGCAGTCGGACGGCAAGATCACGCCCACCGGCTACGTCGTCACCATGGCCATCCCGTTCAAGAGCCTGCGCTTCAACCGCGCCGACGTGCAGAACTGGGGTATCGCCGTGGGCCGCATCGTGCCGCGCCTGAACGAGTTTTCCTACTGGCCCTACATCACCAAGCGCCAGGCCGCCTTCGTGCCGCAGCTGGCGCCCGTGCAGATCCCGGAGCCGATCACGTCCGGGCGCAACATCCAGCTGATTCCCTACGGCTATATCGGCCGCAGCCGCGCCCTGAACGGCAGCGACCCGGCCAACACCTTCTGGGACCGCGACGACAAGAACCAGGCCGGCCTCGACGCCAAGCTGGTGCTGGCCGACAAGTTCGCCCTCGACCTGACCTACAAGCCCGATTTCAGCGAAGTCGAGTCGGACGAACCGCAGGTGCTGATCGACAAGCGCTACGAAGTGCTGTTCCCGGAAAAACGCCCGTTCTTCCTGGAAAACTCGGGCTTCTTCACCACGCCGCAGCCCCTGTTCTTTTCGCGCCGCATCGCCGAGCCGCGCTACGGTGCGCGCCTGACGGGCCGCGAAGGCCACTGGTCCGTGGGCGGCCTGCTGATGGACGACGTGGCGCCGGGCGAAGCCCTGCCGCGCGACAGCCGCGACTTCGGCAAGGCGGCGCGCATCGCCGTGGCCCGCGTGCAAAACGATTTCGACGGCGATTCCAACGTGGGCGTGCTGCTGACGGACCGCAAGTTCGGCCAGCAGAGCAACCGCGTGGCCGGCGTCGACCTGCGCTACAAGATCGACGAAAACTGGGTATTGAGCAGCCAGCTGGCGCACAGCAAGTCCAGCATGGACGGCTTGCCCGACCACAGCGGCCGCCTGGCCTTCGTCGAGGCCAGCCGCTCGGACCGCAACTTCAACTATGCGGGCCAGTACCTGGACATCACGCGCGACTTCGATCCCGCGCTGGCCTTCATTCCCCGCACGGACATCCGCCAGACGACGCAGACGGCGTCCTACCTGTGGAACTTCCCGGACGCGCCATGGCTCGTCAGCGCCGGCCCCAGCATCAAGGCCGTGGGCACCAAGGACCACGACAACACGCTGCAGGACTGGTCCAGCGACGCGTTTTTCAGCGTCAACGGCTTGCGCGCCACCACCTTCGAGGCGCACAAGCTGGACGGCTTTGAAAAGTACGCGGGCCTGGACTTCCGCAAGTCCGGCTACTCGCTGGCGGCCAGCACTGAATGGCTGAGCTGGCTGACGGGCTGGGTCACCGTGGGCCAGAACGACGTCATCAACTACCAGCCGGCGCCGGGCCTGGCGCCCTTCCTCGGCGACGCGCGCAGCGTCTCGGCCAACCTGAAGTTCACGCCCGTGGCGCAGTTCCGCGTCGAGCAGACCCTGTACTGGAACGACTTGCGCACGCAGGCGGGCGTGGCGGGCCTGGCGCCGGGCAGCATGGTCTACCGCGAGCTGCTGTCGCGTACCAAGCTGCGCTACCAGCACAGCCGCTTCATGGCCGCCCATCTGATCCTCGACTACAGCCACCTGAAGACCAACCGGGCGCTGACGGGCATCGAGGGCGGCAAGCGCCTGACGGGCGACCTGCTGTTCAGCTACGTGCTCAGTCCCGGCACGACGGCGTACGCGGGCTACACGGACCGCCAGGAAAACCTGCAGCTGATCGGCAATCCGCAGCTGCTGCAGCGCACGCGCGACCTCGACATGCACACGGGCCGCAAGGTGTTCGTCAAGTTCAGCTACCTGTTCCAGCTGTAGCCGCCCACCCCCGGGGCGGCGCGCCCGCCCCGGCCTTTTGCTAGCCACTGGAGTCGTCATGCAAGCATTCTTTTCCTCCGCCACCGGGAGCGCCCCATGCGCGCGCTGATCCGGCTGCTGCGGCCGCACCAGTACATCAAGAACGGCTTCGTGCTGCTGGGGCTGCTCTTTGCCACGCAGCGCGATGCCGCCACGGCCACGCACGCGGCGCTGGCCTTCCTGGCCTTCTGCGCCATGGCCAGCGCCGTCTACGTGCTCAACGACCTGCTGGACGTCGAAGCGGACCGCCAGCACCCGCAGAAATGCCGGCGTCCCATCGCCAGCGGCGAAGTCAGCGTGCCCGTGGCGTGGTGCGCCTGCGTGCTGCTGGCGGTTGCCGCGCTGGCCCTGGGCTCGGCCGTCGGCCTGGCCGTGCCGTTGCTGCTGCTGACCTATCTGGCCCTGAACGTGGCCTATTCGCTGTACCTGAAGCACGTGGTGATACTCGACGTCTTCGTCATCTCGGCCGGCTTCATGCTGCGCATCCTGGCCGGCACCGTGGGCATCGGCATCGCGCCGTCGCAATGGCTGCTGCTGTGCGGCCTGATGGTGACCCTGTTCCTCGGCTTCGCCAAGCGGCATGCGGAACTGATGCAGCTGGCGACGGTGCACGGCCCCCGCGCCGCGCCGGGCGGCGCCTGCGCGCGGCGCGTGCTGGACGACTACAGCGGCGTCATGCTGGGCCAGTTCATCGCCGTCAGCGCCGCCTGCACCGTGCTCAGCTACAGCCTGTACACGGTCAGCCGCGACACCATCGCCACGCACGGCACGGCCAACCTGATCTACACGGTGCCGTTCGTGGTGTACGGCATCTTTCGCTACCTGTTTCTGTTGCACCTGCGGGCGCAGGGCAACGATACCGCGCACGACCTGCTGACGGACCGCCACCTCCTGCTGACCGTGGCAGGCTGGCTGGCCGTCACCATCGGGGTGCTGCCATGAGCGGCGCCCTGCTGTCGGGATGGCGCTACCGCGCCTTCCTGCTTTCCATCGCCATGGCCGCCGCCGGCTACCTGGCCTTTTCGCTGTGGGGCGGCCTGCCCGCGCTGGGCAGCGCCGCCGCGCGCGTGGGCGCGGGCGGGGCGGCGCTGATGCTGGCCCTGTCGCTGCTCAATTATGGCCTGCGCTTCTGCCGCTGGCAGCGCTACCTGGGCGCCATGGGCCACGCCGTGCCGTGGCGCGCCAGCCTGCGCATCTACCTGGCCGGCTTCGCCTTGACGGTGACGCCGGGCAAGGCGGGCGAAGCGCTGCGCGGCGTGCTGCTGGCGCGTCTGGGCGTGCCGCATGCGCACAGCCTGGCGGCGCTGCTCAGCGAGCGCGTGTCGGACTTGCTGGCCATCATCTGCCTGGCCCTGTTCGGCCTGAGCCAGTATCCGCCCCTGCTGCCGCTGGTCGCTGGCGCCGGCGCCGCCGCGC
>NZ_JBWKUP010000017.1:0-127774 GCF_059420905.1 Janthinobacterium sp. GW821-FHT03C08
CTCTCGATCGGCACCGCCTTGTTGTAGGCCAGGCCGATATAGCTCATGCCGACGGGCGAGTCCGAAAAGCCGCCGCCCACGGCGCTATTTGCATACTTGACCCAGGTATAGGTCGTCACGCCATCGGCGGCCAGCCGCGCGGCAGCCGCCCATTCGCTGGCCGGGATGTCATCGGTGGCGCCGCGCGCGGCGGCCGTGGCTCCCGACGTGAACAGGTAGGCGCCGCCCGCCACCGGCACCTGCGTCGACCAGCCATTGTTCAGGCCCGTCAGCGCGCCCGTGGCAAAGGTGAATGTGCACGTCGCGCTCGGCAGCGCCGGCGCGATGCTGCTCGCGCCGCGCTGATAGATGCGCACCGGCGCCACGTTCAGGCCATCGACGCCGTTCGCGCCAGGTACACCATCGGTCCCAGCCGTGCCGTCCCTGGCCAGCAGCACGGCCGCAGTCCACTCATTGGCAGCGATGTTGTCCGTGGCGTTGCGCGAACTGGCGCCCGCCACGCGCACATACAGCGGCGAAGTACCGGCCGGGATATTCTTCGACCAGCCATTCGCCAAGTCATTGCCGGCCGGCGCCGTGATGGCCGCGCTGGCAAAGGTATAGATCACATCGCCCGGGGAATCGACGGGCACGGCGACGGCACGCTTGTAGGCGAAGGCTTGCGCGGTGTTGATGCCGGCCAGGCCCGTGTCGCCCGCCACGCCATCGAATACCTTGCTGACCATATAGCTGGCGATGTAGTCGACGCCGAATTCGCGGATGCGCGCCTGCACGGTGGCCATGTCGGTCGTCATGCTGGCAAAATTGACCGTGGCCACGTTGCCGTTGACCGTCAGCGTCGTGCCAGCCGACACCGAAAAAACGATATCACCCACCACATTCACGGGCTTGGCCGTGATGGCAATCGAGGCGGGCGACCCGGCGCCCCTACTGTCGACGCGAAACACGGGTGTGGCGCCGGACATCAGGATGGCCTTACCGTCTGCCGTGGTGCTGAAGCGCACAGCCGACGCCTGCAAGCGCTTGTCGCGCGAACCCCCGATGGCGCTCATGCCAGCACTCCCACCGTCACGCGGCCATCGAGCCACCGGTGCGACAGCAGCACCACCACGCCCGGCACGCCATCTTGCAGGCCGTAGCGGCGATTGCGCAGCACCACGGGCTGCCCCAATTCCAGCATCATCATTTCAGGTTTGCCTTCAAATTCGTAAATGGTGCGTTGCACCTTGTTCAGCGCCAGGCGCCGGGCCGCTTCCGCCGCCGCATCCTCGTCCTGCTTGAGGCAGGTTTCGATCTGCGGCGGGTCGTCGGTCAGGCGGTAACGCGTGCGCACCGCCTCGTCGACGGCCGTGACCGTCATCCATTCCGTCGCATACATGTCGGCGTGCTCGGCCGGGATGCTCGTGGTCAGGCTGGGCTGCAATGTGTAGTTCCGGTCGTAGGCGATCTTGACGGCCGCCACCACCGGCAAGCGCTCCACCTGGCGCAGCGAGCCCTGCATCATCTGCGCGGGTCCGATGTCCACCGGCACGCCGGCCGCCGGCAGCGCGACCTGCACCAGTCGCAGTTGGCCGGTGCGCGACATGACCGCCTGCGCGCCTACGCTGGCCGCCAGTTGCTGGATGGCCTCGGCCTGATTCATCCGGTCCGCCACGTACAGGCCTACCAGCTGCTGGTGGGAGGCATCGAAGGCGGCCAGGTTGGCCAGATCCAGGTCGGCCAGCGTGAAGCGGTCGGCCGCCTTGCCATAGGCGGTAGCGATGCGCTGCACCAGCGGCGCGATGCGTGGCAGGTAGCCGCCGCCCTTGTCGCCCTGCACGCTGACCGTGATCGTGGTGGAAAACGGATCGCTGGTCAGGTTGAAGCGCCCCGCTTGGTCGTTCAGGGCCACGGCAATCGGCTTGCCATTGGTGCGCACCTCGAAACTCGACTCGACGGCCCCCAGGAAGCCATACTCCAGCGTGGCTGGATTCGTCAGCAGGGGCGCCACGTTGAAGCATTCACCGAAAGGAACCGGCAAGGTCACATCCTTGTTAGACGTCGTGCCGCCCAGCTTGGCCTCGGTAATCGGCGTATCCAGGCGCTGCATCTTGTCGCGCAGCGCCAGGTTGATCGATTCGGGGCCAGCGCTGCTGACATCGGCGACCAGGCCATCGAAGACCAGGCGGAAGTCCGCGCGCGGCCAGCGCAGGTCGCCGAACCAGACCTTGATCGACCGATTGCGCCAGACGTCGGCCAGCCAGCCGTCGAGCGAGCCGTCGGTGTTGGCCAGCTCGATATCGCCGCCCGACAGGCCCGCTTCGCCCGTCAGGCTGATCTGCTCCGTGAAGGCCAGGCCCCCCGTGGCCAGGGCCAGATACGCGGTGTTGGGCGGCACTTCCAACGGGCCGGTGATATACGAGCGCGAAGCGATATACCGCGTCACTTCGGCGCCTGCCACGCTCACCTGCACCTCGATCAGGGCCGTGCGGTGCGCCGCGTCATCCTGCAGCCATTCCAGAAATTGCCCATCGTTCATTTCGAAAACTCCACTTGTTTTGCCCACGCAGAGGACTTAGTTGATTTTTCGACGCCGGCCACGATCTCCTTGGCTGCCTGCTTGTTGGCGTCATAGTTGCTGGCGATTTGAGCACCGGCATTTTTGTTGGCGTCCGCATTCAGCTTGTCGATCTTCTCGTTCAGCTTCTTGTTGTCCTCGCGCAGACCACGGATTTCCGCAACGAGCGCATCCGATCCGGCATTCGATCCAGCTGAATACCGGGCGGCATCGAAGACCACCGGCGCGGGAGTGCTCGACAAAGCGGCCGAAGCGGCAACCGCCGGCGCATTGGTAAATTCCACGCGCAGGCCGCTCGACACGCCCATCGCCGCCTGCAGGTTGGCGATGGCTTGCGCCACCGTCAGCACGCTGTCGTTGATGGTGATCAGGCCCGATACCTGCGCCGTCAGGGCATCCAGGCTGGCCTGCTGCACGTCGACCTGCATGCCCGCCCATTTCAGCGCCTCGTCGTTGGCCGCCATCACGCGGGCGTAATCGGCCACATACTTGGCGTCCGAGGCGTTGACCACCTGCGAGGCAGCCAGGAATGCCTGCTCGGCTGCCGACAGGCCGGACTGCGCCGTCGTGTCGCCGGCATTCGCCGCCGCCAGGGTCTTCTCGAACTGGGCCCGCGCCTCGGCATACTTCTGCTCCGGCGTCAGCGTCGACTGGGCGCCCAGGGCCACGCTGGCGTTCAGGCCGTTGAGCGTGGTCACCCACGACTTTGACCTGTCCAGCGCCGTCTTGGCCGCCGCCGATTCCGTGTCGTAGGCCTTGGCCAGTGCATCCTTGGCCGATACCACGGCCTTGGCTGCCTGCACCTGGTCGAACAGTGCACGATTGACGTCGGCGATGCCGGCGCGCTGGATAGCCAGCAGCTGCGTTTCGCTTTTCGTCAGTTCGTTCAGCTGCTTCTGCAGATCCATGTGCTCGCTGGCGATCTCGCTGGCGGTTTTCACCACAGCGGCGTAATCGCCAGTCGCTGCCGCCAGTTGGTTGGTGTAGTCAGCCCCCGCCTTGAACGCGGGTGCCAGGGCCAGCAACTTGATATACATCTCCTGCCCGCTCGTGCTCGACAGGTCCAGGCCCAGCACCACCTGCTTGTACTGGTCGACCGTTTTTACGCCCGACATATTCAGCGCCGCCAGCGTGTCGGCGACGCTCGACAAAACCGGCGCCATCTGCTCGGCCTCGGTCAGGAAGTTTTCGGCAAAGAACTGAGTGCCGCTGGTCAGCGCGTCGAGGGTACCCGCCAGCTTGACCAGGTTTTCGCGTGCACCGATGGTGGCCACGCCCACCGCGCCGAAGGCATCTTGCGACGTGCGGCCGATAAGCTGCAGCGCGGCGTCGACGCCAGCGTAGTTCCCGGCTACGCGCTGCAGGGTCGCGCTGAGTTCTTCGTTGCCGATCTTGAACTGACCGAGACTCGGGACCAGCTCCAGCGCTATCGCATTGCCTACGCCCTCGAAGAACTTGGTGACGGCACCCAGCCTGTCCGCTTCCGTGGTGAGGCCGGTCAGGTTGATATTCAGCGCCTGGGTGCGCGTGGCCAGGCTGGCCGTGTCGACGCCCAGCGTATTGGCCAGCGTTGCGGACACATTGCGGATAGCCGCGTAGGTCTCCACGAACGCCGCCGACGTGGTGGCGTCGACCGCACTGGTGTCAGTGCCTGATTTGTCGCTGCGGAACCAGCCTCCTTTCTGCGACCATTTGGCGTAGTCGTTACCGGTGAACCCGGTCCCGGTCAACGTGCCTGTGATGCCGGTCTCGCCGTATTTCTTGTCACCCATGCCGAACAAGCGATTGCCAATGCCCCCAATCACGCCGCCCAGCGCCCCACCGATGGCGGCACCGATCGGGCCGCCCATGAACGCGCCAGCCACCGCACCAATGGCGGTACCGCCAATCACCGTGGCATTGCTGCCGAACTGGCCGGAAATAAGCTTTCCGCCCAGCACTCCGGCAGCGATGCCAGCAGCTGCCGTCAATGCCGCACCAGCGTAGGCGCCGGCCGTGACCGCGCCAGCGCTACCGATGCCTCCCGATGCCGCGTACAGGCCAGCAGCATCAGCAGCACCCACCAGGCCGGTACTGCCCAGGCCGGCACCGAAGGCCTCGATCGCGGTCGAGCCAAACAGCGTGCCCAGGCTGACCACACTGGTGCCCAGGCCTGCTGTCAGGCCAGCAAAACCCTGCGTGGCGATGGTGTAGGCAGTCTTGGCGCTCTGCACCAGACCGCCGACGCCACCCAGCCCACCGGCCGCGCCGGTACCGCCCAGGCCACCAGCAGAGGCAATGCCTGCTACGCCGGTACCGGATACAGAGGCGCCGATATTCAGGATCCATTTTTTGATGGTCATCTGATACAGCAGGTCGAGCAGGCCGTTTTTCAGCGTGTCGCGCAGGCGGTCAAATGCGGATTTTCCACTGTCGAAAATCGACACAAACGTATCGTGCGCCGTCGAATCGATCGATTCCCACATTTTGCGGTTGGCCTCGATCTCGGGCTTGGCCAACTGGTTGCTGTACCAGATCGAGTACTCTTCCTGCACGCGCTTCTGCGCCTCGGTACCGGCGCCGGCCAGGGCGATACGCTCCTGCCACATGGCCGCGTCGATTTTCAGCAGTGCGGCGGCGCGCGCCTTTTCATCGAACAGCGACTCGGCAGCGAAGCGGCGATTCTCGTCGGCGAGCTGGGCGGCATAGCCCAGCGCCTTGGTCTGCGCCAGCGTGGCCTGCTCGACGCGCACGCGCACGGCTGCCTCTTCCGTCAGGCGCTTGATCTGGTCCTCAGTAACTACCTTGCCGGCCAATTTTTCCTGAAGCAGGAATTTCTCCAGCGAAGTTTGTTCGCGGACCGCCACCATGGCCAATTCACGCGCATCGCTGGACTTGCCCATCATTTGATATTCCACCGCAAGCGCCGCAGCGGAGTCCTGGCGGGCCAGCGTGCTCTCCTGAATACGCGCAGATACGTCCTTTTCCGTGGCTCGAGCCTTGGCGATCTTTTCCTCAGCTGCCAGCTCGTCCAGCGCCGCACGCGCCACAACTAGGTGCGCGTCAGCCAGTTTCAGCTTGCCTGTCTTGATTTCCTCTTCCAGCTTGATGCGCAACTTCTGGCTCTCGGTCGCATCGACGTCAGTGGCGTTCTCCAGGCGGCCAGCCTCAATCTTCTCGCGGATGCTGGCGATCAACGTGGCATAGGCCTGCTCTTCCTTCTTCAATCCTGCCGCAGCGCCCTTGTCGGCATACTTCAAATTGATACGGCCCAAGATGTCGGCGTACTGCTCCGCATTCAGATTGCGCGTTTTCAGATCGGCGATCTCGGCCGCACGCTGTTCTTCACGGGTGGCGTAGGTCTTTTTCCACTCGTTATAGGCTTCGTTTCCCGTGACCTTCGCAACATCGGCCGCGCCCTTGGTGGCCTTTGCTTGCTTTTCAAGCAACTCGTTAATCTGCTTGTTCAACTCAATGCGCTTGAAAATCGCATCGTCGTTGCTGATTCCTGCAAAATCACCAGTGCGCGCATTGAGGTCGCCCATCCTTTTGGTTGCCGCCTCCAACTGCTTGATAATGGGCAGTTCCTTTTCCGCCTGTTGATTGGTCAGGCCCAAGTTTTTCAACTGCAGAAGGTTTTCCTGTTTATCAATCTGCGCATCAAGGGCCTTGATGATACGAGCGTGGGATTCCTCGAAAGACTCCGCAGCTTGATCACTGGCGACTTTGGCCTTTTTCCCGAAAACCTCCCACGCCAGAGCAGCAGTACCAAGTAGCAGAATGATGGCCCCGATCGGACCGCCCAAAAGACCAATCGCTTTGGATGCGACACCGGCAGCCGTAATGCCTGCAGCAGTTACGCCATTTAACGCAGCTTGAGCGGCAACCTGAGCAGCTGTCGCAGCTGTAAGTTGCCCAATAGCCGCCACCTTGGCGCGGTCAAGTGCTGCTGACTCTGTCAAGTATGCCGCGCGCAACGTTTCTGCGACGGCAAGTTCAGCGGTGGCCAAGCGCAACGTGCGCAGTGCGAAACTCAATGCGCCAGCAGCACTTGCGGCAGCAATTGCTGCTTGGGCGGCAACCATGTCAGCATTGGCCGAGCGAAGCCTGACAAGTGTAGCCTCATGAGTAACGGCAAGACCGGCGATTGCCGCCTGCGACTGAGCCACAAGAGACGTAGTTCTTGCCATTTCTGCTTCAGCTTGTGCCACTGTTGCTGCACGCAGGGCAATGCTCGCCGAAACCTGCTGATACGTTTTAGTCACCCATGTTGCCAACCACGTACCGATCTGGTACGCCGTCAAGGTCTTGAGGATGATGACCAGTCCGCCCAAATTCTCAGACAGCAGCCGAATAGCGCCAGTAATAAGCGCCACAGTGCCGTTTGCCTGTGCCTGTATGCCAAAAAATTCCAGCATTTCGTTCTTGAGCACTGTAAATGCGCCAGCGATCGTCTGGATGTTTTTACTTTCCTCACGCAGCGACTCCAGTGCCTTCGGCAGCACCGTAGCCATGATATTGGAGGTGATCTGCCCCTCCCCCGCCATTGCCTTGAGCGCGCCCACCGGCAGGCCCATGCCATCTGCCAGCGCTTTCATCAGCCGCGGCGCGGCCTCGTTGACGGCGTTGAATTCCTCACCGCGCAGCGTGCCGGAGGCGAAGGCCTGCGACAGTTGCAACTGAGCGGAAGCCGATTCCGTCGCCGTGGCGCCGCTCACACGCAGCGCCAGGTTGACGGTCTCGGTGATGTCGGCCACCTGCTTTTGCGTCGTCCCGAGTTCCCGCGTGCCATTGGCAATTCGGGCGTACAGCACCCCCGTGCTGGCCAGGTCCTGCTGCGACGTCCTCGCAATACGCTTGACGGCGTCATAGGACGCCGCATAGTCGGCCGCTGACGTCGACGCCAGGCGCAACTGCGCCGTGAACTTGGCGTATTCATCGGCCATTTTGATGATTTCGGCCAGACCGGCGCCAATGCCGATGCCGGCCAGCGCCGTCTTCATGGCATTGGCGGCCGCATTGATCTTGTCCTGGGTTTCCGTGACGACGCGGCGCGCCTGGGTCATGTCGGCCTGCAGCCGGGCAATGTCGGCGCGCAGCCGGATCTCAAGATCGCCAACAATCATCGCGTATCCAATAAAAAAGCCACCTCATGGGTGGCAGACGAAAAAAGACCGCCACGTGGACGGTCTATGCAAGAAACAACTCAAGGGCGCGTGCTGCTGCGCGGTCGTGGCTGATGCGCACGGCAACCGATCCACTCCAAGGCGGCCGGCAGTCGCGCTGCGTGGCGCGGTGCGATTCGGCCAGGTAGTCGACAGACAGGCGCCGAAGTAGGCGTGCCTCCCAGGGCGCAAGCTCAAACCCGCGCGCGGCCTGCCAGGCGGCCATCTCGGAAAACGTCACCGGTCCGGCGCCCATGCCGGCCGCCACGGTCGGGCCCAGCTCGTACAGATAGGCAATCAGGTACTCGCCCTCGTCGAATGGCGGCATTTCAATCTCGCCGCCATCGCGCTCAATGCGCTCGCGGCGAGACAGCTTGACGGCATCGGCGGGCACGCCGTTCTTTGCCTCTGGCACAGCGCCGAGCCAGGCACTGTGCCGTACGAACAGGCTTAGTTCGTCGCCGAGGCCTTCGTAAAATTTGCCCAGTCATTCAGGTAGGCGTTGACCTGGGTGGCGATGAAGCCAATGGTGGTGTCCAGGTAGACGGCCTTGTACAGCGCTTCGCCGGCCAGCAAGTCATAACCGATGTTCTCGAACGAATGCGTGAGCTGGGTCAGCGTATCGGCGCTTTCCTGCGCCTTGTCGTCGGCCGACTGATCTTCCTTGCCTTTTTTCTTCAGGCGGGTGAACAGCTTGTTGTTGTTGGCCGCCTGTACCTTGGCGTATTTCTTGGAGCCGGGACCGTACAGCGTGATGCGCATCGGCTTATTGGTGTCGGGCTTGCCATCGGCGCCATCGGCGTACATCAGCTCATCGTTGGCATCCTTCAGGTGCAGGACGGCGGTTTCTTCTACTGCGAATTTACGGATATCGGTCATGGTGTTTCCTTTCGAGGGAGATAAAAATGCCCGTGTCAGGCCCGCCCGCCCCTCGAAGGGCGAAGCGGGCCTGGTCGGTGCTGGGGTGGCCTGAGGCCGTAGGGGTTGCCGCTTACGCGGTGAGGGTGTCGGTCTGGCGCAGCAGGGTGAAGGCGCCTTTGACCGTGTCGTTGCTGGTGCCCAGGTTTTCGATGAATTTGGAAACCTGCGCCGTGAAGTAGCGCACGCCGCCGCCCTGCTTTTCCAGCTTGAAAGCGGGAATGGTGTAGTTGTTGGCGGCCGCTTCGACGATCATCTGACCGGCGTCATCTTCGACCCAGGCACATTCCATTTCCGCGTTCGGCAGCTTGTAGCTGCCCTTTTTCTCGCGGTCGTGTGCATTGCCGACCGTCGACAGCGTGGAGGTGCTGTATTCGCGGCCTTTCACGCCGCCGACGTTGGTGATGTCACCGACCTCGACCCAGGTGAGCGCCGCGAAGGCGGCGACCGTGTCGGTTGCCGGACGGGTCGCGCAGACAAACAGCTTGGTTCCGGCGACTGTTTCGAAATCGTTTTCGAATGCCATTTTGATACCTTTCAATAAAAAAGCCCGCACGCAGATTGCGGTACGGGCGGGCTGGAAAACCTGATGAAATTGCTAATTTGCTTCGACAAAGACCACTTTGAAGTCGCGCGACTGCTGATAAACGCCGGCCTCGTCGTCGGTCATATCGGGGCCAACCACATCGCGCATCACGCTGCGCACGGCAACTCCGGCCACGGTGCCGGTATGCGCGCCCGTGCCCAGCCGGGCCGCCTGCAGCACGGCCTTCTGTTCTGGGTAGGCGCTGGCGTGCACGGTAACCTGGACGCGCGCGGTGACCTGCACGGCGCGCTGGCCCCGCGACACGGTGGGTAACTCGACCCGGCTGATTTCCGTCAGTCCGATGGCCGGCAGCGGCATGCCCTGCGGCACGGTACCGGCCACGATGCGGGCCGCCGGCACCAGGCCCAGCACCGGCGCATGCGCGGCCAGCAGCGCGCGGATCACTTTGATGGCGCTCATTTCTTGGCCCGGGCCTTGCGGACGGGTGCGGCCGGCGCATGGTCACTGCCAGTGGTGGCGTCGATGACTTCGACAGCCTCGGCGCGGCGAATGTAGGCAGCAGCACGGCGCTGGCCGCGCGCAGCGTCGGTCATGTTGTATTCGGTACCGGCCTGCAGCTCGATCACGGTCACGCCATCGATCGAGCCGGGCATGGTTTTGAGCATCTTGATTTTCATGGTGGTCCTAATCGGTTTCGGCAGCTGGCACATTGATGCCCTCGGCAGTCAGGCGCTTGCGGATCTGCGCGCCCACGGCAGCGATGGCGGCGTCGGGCTTGGTGTCGAACGCCGGCCGCATATATGGGCGCGGCTTGGCGCCCGGGTGGTCAACCACCATGGCGCGGGTCTGGCCGATGACCAGGGCGCCCTTCTTCTTCGGCACGATCTTGTGCGGCTTGGTGCCGAACTCGACCATGTGCCCGTACCAGGCGCGCTTGTTGCCAACGCGCACCGATGCTGTCACGCGGCCGCCCTTGGCCTTGGTCACCACGCGCACGCTGCGGCGCAGCTCGCCGCTGTCGACCGGGATGTTTTCCCGCACCTCGGCCTTGAACACGTTGGCGCCCTGGCGCAGCGCCGAGCGCATGATGTTGCTCTCGATCTTGGCCGGCAAGGATTTGAGGAAGTCGTCCAGCGCCTTGCCGCCGGTGATGTTGCGGTCATCTGCCATTATTGCCCCTGGGTTGAATACTGCTCGATAGTCATTTCCAGCCATTCCCGGCGGCCAATCTCGGCCGGTCCACCGACGATCTGGAAAACCACGTCGGCTTCGCCATGCAGTGTGATGCGCATGGCGGAGGTGATGCCGCGTAGATAACGTATGCGCAGGCGCGCCGGGCGCGTGGCCACGGCCAGACCGTCCTGCACTGTTTCCGACTTGCTGGGCAAGGCGTCCTGCACCTGGGCCGGCACGCGCGTGGCGAACGGCGCCCAACCGCCAGGCTGCGGCCCATACTCACCCTCGACCATGCCCGGGCGCTCAATGGTGATGCGACGGTCCAGCTGTCCGGCGCGCATCAGACGCCATTCCCGATGCGGTGCGGGCGCAGCAGCTCGCGCGAGCCCAGCGGCAGCCCCGCCACCGACACCGCCAGCACGCTGTCCTCGCGGTTCTCGTACATGTCGCCGAACAGCTTCAGGATGCCGACCTTGATATCATCCGTAATCACCATCGGGAACAGGCCGGCGGTACCGGCATCGACAGCGGCCGCCATCGCTGCCGCGTCGACGAACACCTGACGGTTCAGGTAGGCCAGCGCGGCGCCTTCGGCGGCCGACAGGATCAGGGCGATCACATCGTCCTCATCGTTGCCGACGATGCGCTGGTAGCCCTTGGCCAACTCAAGTGTCAGGAACATGAATTACTTGTCCTTTTTCTTCGACTCAGTCGCTTCAGGCATTTCGAGCACTTCCAGGCTCAGCGCCGCGTCAACCAGCTCGGGCGGGCATTCCTCGCCCGGCTGGAACGTTTCTGGGTAGATCTCACCATCGCGTACGCCACGGAACTCTTTGCTGAAAATCATGGTTACTCCTTTCAAGGGTCGCGCCGGGCCAGGGAGGCCCGGCGTATGGGGTTAGGCTGCGATCTTGTGAGCTTTGAGCACGTCCGGGTTAAGCAGGCCGCCACCAACGCGTTTGGTGGTGTAGAAGTGCACGTACGGCTTGTTGGTGAATGGATCGCGCAGCACACGCACACCGGTGCGGTCGACGATCAGGTATCCGCGTTTGAAGTCGCCAAACACGATCGGCGTCGAATTGGCGGCAACATCGGGCATGCCCGCCATCTCGGCGATGCCGTAGCCCAGCACGGTGGCCGGCGCACCAGCTTCGAAAGACGGCTGCCACAGGTAATTGCCTTGGCCATCTTTCAGCTTGCGGATTGCCGCCTGGGTATTGCGGTTCATCGCAGCGCGGGCATTGGCCGTGTACTCACCGGGCAAGGCATACACCAGGTCGATCAGGCCGTCAGCGGTCAGCGTCGCCGCCGCGCCGCTCTTGACGGTCTTGATATCGCCCCAGGGATGGGCCGCCGCGTTGGCGCCGCCGGTGATGTAGGTCAGCAGGCCGTTCGGTTTGTTGATGCCATTGCCGGTCAGGAAGGCAACGCCTTCCTGAATCGAAAACTCGGTTTCCACTTCCGCCGCCAGCCACGCTTCCAGATTCACCGCAGCGTCGTCGAGCATCTGCTGCGTGGCGGCAGGGTTCGCGTAGAGCTCGCCGGTGTTGTACGCCAGGCTGCCCAAGGTAGGCCCGTTGGTTTCAGGGCGTGGCGCCGTTTCGCCCACCCAGCCGGAACTGGTGCCACGGTTATTAAACAGCTTGCTGAAGCCGTTGGTGCTGATCGATTGAATGGCACACAGGGCACGCATCGGCGACACCACCAGCAGACGGTCGGTGATGGTGCGGTCCCACTCGACCGGCGCCAGATAGCCGCCTTCGCTGGCCGTACCCTTGTTCAGCGAGGCCTGCACTTCGCCTTTTTTGAAGTGGGCGCGGAATGCTTCGGTGTACTCCTTGTCCTTCAGCTGGTTACCGCCACCATTCATGGCGGCCGCAACCATCAGCTCGTTGGCAGCATCGACCGATGCCTGCAGCTTGGCGATTTCTGCGTTGATGTTGTCGACTTTCAACGCCTGCAGGGCATCAGCGTTGCCCTTCTTGACGTCTTCCAGTTGCTTTGTGTGCTCTTCCTTGAAGGCGTGAAATGCCTTGTTCAGATCGGTGATCAGGGCATTTACGTCGCCGTCGGCGCGCACCGCCACAATACCGCGCGGGATAGGTTGGCTGGCCTGGTCAGCGTGCGCCGCCAGGGCGCTGGCGATCATCGCCGTGGCGATGCTGGTCATCATTACTTTTTTCATTACTTGCCTTTCAGATTGTTGATCAGGGTTTGCAGTGACGCTGCTACTTCTTTGGTGCCAGCGCTCGGCGTGGCGATTTTTCCAGCAGCGCCCGGCGTGCCAGAAAACAGGGACTTGATGGCTTCGCGGCGCACCGAACGGGAATGCCCCGCCCGGGCCATGGCCGCTTCCACCATCGCAAGATATTTCGTGTCGGCGCTGGCCTCTGGGTCGTGGCCCATCTGCTCGCGTGCCAGGATGCCGCTGGCGAAGCCCTGCTCGACGGCTTGCGTCGCGCCTAGCCAGCTTTCCTTGTCCATCATGGCGGCCGCCTCGGCCGCGCTCAGCCCGGACCGGGCGGCGTAGACCGAGGCCATGGCCGCATCGAACGGCGCCAGCTGCTCGGATGCCTTGATCATGTCGTGGCGGTTGCCGATCGCCATGGCCCAGGCGTTGTGGATCATCAGGAAAGCGCCGTCACCCATCAGGATCTCGTCGCCGGCCATGGCGATCACGGATGCGGCCGAAGCCGCGATGCCCATCACCTTGACGGTCACCTTGGCCTTGTGCTCGCGCAGCAGGTTGTAGATCGCCACGCCTTGGAAGAAGTCGCCGCCGGGCGAATTGACGTTCACCGTCACGTCGCGCACGCCGATATTGCGCAGGGCGGCGGAAATACGCTTGGTTGTCACACCTTCGCCGTCATACGAGTCGCCAATGCGGTCGTAGATGGAAATGGTGGCGGCGCCGTCGTCGGCCGCGGCGCGGATACCCGGCTCCCAACGTTCAAGCGCATCAGGGCGCATATCGAACTGGATGTTGCCCAGGCCCTGGGCGGCGTTGATCTCAGGCAGTTTTAACAGGGTCATTGGATGTCTTCGCTTGGTTGGTGGGCGCACGCAGCTCGTCGGCGCCCTTGTCATTGGAGCGGGCCAGGTCTTGCAGATCACGCACTTCGTTTTGTGTCATCCATGGCGCGTGGCCGCCGGAGCCCAGCGCCTTGGTGAAGAATTCGGCCTGGTCCTTCAGGGTGCCGCGCAGCAGCGCGCGCTCGTTGAATTTGGCGCGCAACTTCTTGTTGTCGTCCTTCGACAGCAGGGTGCGCTCGATGCCCTGCTCCCAGATCGTGAACCAGTGCTGCAGCGAGAACTGGACGAACAGGATGGCCAACTGCTCGATGCCGCTGCCCCAGGAGGTGTCGTCCATCATCAGTAGCGGGCGCGGCACCCCCATGGCGCGGGCTATTTCCTCGATCTGGTGATTGCGGTTTTCAAGGTGCTGAGAATCGGCGGCCGTGTTGGCAAACTGTTCGGCCTTCAAGCCCTCTTCGAGGATCATCCATTTGCCGGCATTCTCAGCGCCGGTCTTGTCGTTGATCGAGTCTTGCAGGCGACCAAAGGCTTTATCACTGAGCGCGTTGGCCGCCGACAGCGCGCCGCCGGCCATCACCCCATTCTTGAACAGCCTCGCGGCGGCCTTCTCGGCCTGCTGCGCGATGCCGATGGCTTCATGCGCCAGGCGCACCCGGGACAGACCCACCACGCCATCTTCGGACAGGTCGCGCAGGTGAAATACTTCTTCCGCCTTCAGAGGGACCGGATGGCCATCCTTGCGGGTGTACGTATAGACCATGTTCCAGCTGTCATCCAACTCAGCCTTGACACGGCCCGGGCACATCGGGATCAGGCGCAACACCTGGCCGCGCGACCAGATGACGCGCGCATAGGCGTTACCATGCATCATCACACGCAGCTGCATCAGCGCCTTGAATTCGTAGGCCGTCTGCCAGTTGTTCGGCTTGGCCTTCAAAATGTCATACAGCGGGTGGTCGGTGGCATAACGCTTTTCGTCACCGCGCTCGACCAGGTTGAGCGGCAGCATGCCGATCGATTCCGAGATCAGCGTGACGCAGCGCAACAGGGCCATGTTCTGCAGCGCCTTCGACGCATTGACGTAGGCGCCCGACGCGGTGCCGCTACCGGTGCGCATGAAGGCCAGCAAGTCAGGATCGTCCAGGCCGGCAAACAGGTGGCCGGTCGATGCCTGGACGCTGGGCGCCGCCGGCGCTGCCGCGACCGGCACAGGCGCCACTTCAATATCGGCCGGACGTGACTGTGCCTCCGGCGCTGTAGCTGGCCGGAAGAAATCTAAAAAGCTCATGGGTTATACAGTCCTTATGCCGCGCGATTCGTACACCGAGCCACCTTGCGCCGGCGGATTCAGTTCCATCAGGGAGACGGCGTCAAATGTCGCCATCAGCGGGTCGATCTTGGCGGACCCGGACGCCTGCTTGGTAATCAAAGTGGCGTTGCCTCTCGGCTCTACCTTGGCATTGCCCACGCACCAGGCCATCATCGGCTGGCCGCCGTGCTCAATTACGCCCTCGGCGAGCTTGCGCTCGGTGGTCTTGATGGCGCCGCCGAGGCGCCAGCCCTGCGAGATAGCGACGATTTTTTCCTGCGGCACGCCGGCCTCGACCATCGCATCGAGAATGGCGCCGATGCCGGCCGAGTCGCAGCCGACCTTGTCGAGCAGGCCGGATTGCTCCACTTGCAGCACGGCCGCCGCCACCTGATCGACGTCTTCGCCGATACGCTCGACCAGCACCAGGTCGCCCTGCTTGGCGAAGTCCTCGAAGCGGGCCGCCTCGATTTTTCGCCGCTCCATCACCGAGGGGTGCGCCCAAGCCCTGGTCCACAGCAGCCAGCGGCGCGTCTCACGCTCGCGCCCGATCACTGCCAGGCCAAGCAGGTCGTCCAGACCGCCGCCATCGATGCCAACGGTGGCCACTTCGCTGCGCGCCAGCAGATCGTCCAGGGTCAGCGCAGGGCGCAGGCCCTGCTGCTCCCAAAAATCGGCGCCCGGCCAGCGGTTCGACATCAGCGCCAGGCCGATCTGCACATTCAAGTGCTTGGCCAGGAAGCCGCGGAACTCCACTTCTCCCTTTTCCTGCGCCTGACGAAAGCCGCGCTCGATGAATTCCTCGTCGACCGACGTACCCATATTCGGGTTTGTTACGTAGGCGTTCGCCACCTCGCGATGCGCGCCGGCCTTGAGCATGTGCTCCGGAAACTCGTACAGAACCGGGTAAAACGCCGGGTCGTGAATCCGTCCATCGCGCACGCCGCGCGCATACAGCAGCCGCGACAGGAACGCGCCGGCCGGCGGATCGTCCGACTGCGTGGTCGCAAAGATCACGAAGCCTTCCGGCCGCGACGCCAGGCCGCCAGTCGCTTCCAGCAGCATGGCGTCGGCGCGCGGGCTTTTTCCAAACAGCCACAGCTCGTCGACAAACACGCCAATAGCCTTCTTGCCCGACACCGTCTCGCCATCGGCGGCCACCACCTTGAGGGTGGCGTTGGTGGTCAGGTGCGTGATGGTGCGGATATGGTCCTGCACCTTCAACAGCACGGCCAGCTCGTCGTCGGCGCGGATCATGGCCGCCATCGGCTTGTAGCTGTTGTCGGCCACCTCCTTCGTCGGCGCCAGAACGATGTACTCACCCTCCAAGCGCCAGTTCAGCAACAGCGCCGTGATCATGATGCCGGCGGCAATGGTCGATTTGCCGTTTTTCTTGCTGATCAGGAGCATGAACTCCTTGATCAGCCGCCGCCCTGTCTCAGCGTTGTAGGCGCCGAAGATGGCGGCCACGAAATCGAGCACCCACTTGCGCACCACGTCGCCCATACGTGGGCTGCCTGGGGCGTCGACCATACGCAGCTCTTTGAAAATCGCCAGGGCGGCCTCGGCCTGGTCAGGATAGAGCGGCGGACATGGCGTCAGCGGCCGCCCCGCAACTATGCGTGCCTCCCAGTCGTGGCACGCCGTGGTCCATTCCGGGTAGGGCGTCATTTACCGCCACCCGACACCAGGCGTGGCGGCGGTGGCGGCGCGCCAAAGCGGCCACTGGCGGCCTTTTGCGCGGCATCCAGCTTTTCCTCTTTCTTGCCGATCTCGCCGGGCTTCTTGTGCACGAAGGGCATCAAGGCCTTTGCGGCATCGATGCGCAGCTTCTCGCCCAGTTCAATATCGTTCATCGCCGCCATCAAGAACGTTTTCGGGTCCGTGTGCTGCAGCGCGCGGTTCAAATCGAACGTTGGGCGCGCCGGCGGAGCAGCTGGCGGCAGTGCCGCCGGCGCACCAGGAACGATGTTGGCGCGTGCAGCCCTTAGGTACTCAGCCACGGCCGGGTCTTTAACAAGACGTGAGCCGGCAGCGGATGCCGTCGCCGGACTGTACCCGGCCATGATCGCCGCATCCTTATTGCTGCGGCCGGCCAAAACGGCATCGGCGAACGCACGCTTTTTGCCTGTTAAAGCCATTAACAAAATCCTCAATGAAGGAAAAATTCTGCGCGTGGGAGAGGACGCGGTCTAGGTCGGCAAGGGGCGGGAACTTTTCGCCCCCCTCCCCTAGTTACCTCTTTGAAATATTTCTTTTGATGCATGTTGCATTTTTGCGATTATTGAAATATTTCTAAATATTGCTTTTGTGCCATCTATTCGCCATGCCGATGGGCGGCCTCTTCACGCTGCTTATCGCGGCTGTGGTGCGTGGTGCAAAGGCTCTGCCACCGGGTCGAATCCCAGAACACATTCATATCACCGCGGTGCGGATCGATATGGTCGACCACCTGAGCATACGGTTGGCCGATACCCTTGGTGGCGCACGCCAGACCGATGGTCACCGCATCCTGCTGGTAGCTGATACCCGCATTACGCAGGCAGTAGGCGCAGAAGGGATGCTTGACCAGGTAGGCGGCACGGGCTTGCTGCCACTTGTATCCATAGCCACGCGCGGTGCTGCTGGTCTTGTCGGCGCGCCAGGTGCCAGGCGTCATCGTGGCGATGCGCGCAGGGGCGGCGGTGATGCGGGGCTTGAGGTTGTGTAGTTTAGCCATTTCTTGACCTGGACTGCACATGGTCATTGATGATGAGCACCTCGTCACGCTGACGCAAAGACAGCATGGTTCCGTGATCGACAACAATAGTGTGCGCACAACCAAGCGCTCGACCCGAGCCGACCCACGATGGACTGACTATGCGAATATCTGGGCGCCCGAGGTGCCGAGCCAATGCACGAGGATACCCATGCTGACCATTGCACCAGACGAAAACTGTGTTGAGTGGTGCGGCCAGCATTTGCGCGCTAGTGCGACCTGAGTCTCGGATCTCACTCATGGCGCACTGTAGCTGACACCGCCGCCAGCCCGGCCGCCGCACTGGCGGCACATGCAGGGCAATGGGTAAGCGCCTGCAGCAAGCGGCGCGCCTCCTCGGCCATGGCCAGTTGCGCGGCCAGCTGGTTGATGCGGCGCATGTCACCGTCGTGAGTGGCGCGGATGATCATGTCACGGTAGTGGCGCGGGTTCATCGAACACCTCAAATAAAAAGGCCGCTGACGCATGGTTGCGGTCAGCGGCTAAGCCAGGGGCGGCGGAGATCTGGAATGCAAAAAGCCCGCGTCGGTAAAGAGGCGGGCCTTCATTTTTTGGTGGGGGCGGAGGGACTCGAACCCTCAGTGACTTTCGTCCACGGCTTTCTAGGCCGCTGTGTCTACCAGTTTCACCACACCCATTTACATTGACGGAATAATCACGTGTATATGAATCGAGACTATACCGGACAAAATTGTCCGGTGCAAGCTTATTTGGTAATCTGGATCAGTTCGTGCTCAATAACATCCCTGAGAAGATTTCGTGCCACAGAAAGGGTCTTTGCTCCATCTTGATCTAACTTAGCCTGCTTACCATGCACAAGCTTGCCCCGCAGACTCAAAACTGCCCTATATTGCTCAGAAAAGATACGACGCTGATCGCGCGATTTGCCCAACAAGAAACCCAAGCGGTCACAAAGGCGATTGGTCATATCCTTTATATCCCCGTCATCCCCGAGAATAGCCTCTAGTCCAATACACACTTCCAGCAATGCTACCGTCTGATTCTCAACTAGCCTTGAATCCATGTACCAATCAATAGCAGTCGCAATTGCAGCATTTTCTTCAATCTGCAGTAGTTCTACCACCTTCCCTGCTTGGCTGAATGAAGTGGCCAATATTGAAGCCACATCAAAGTCTTTGACACCTATCTTTCTCGCTTCGGAAGATATTGATAAACGAGATCCTCCGATAATTCGCGACAAGTCTGATTTAAGAAATTGCTTCTTTTCAACGCCCAAATAATTATCAAAAACAATTGCTTTAAGTTCATCAAAATTATGAGTTTCGTGGACAACTTTGCTCCACTCCAAAACAAAGATAAGGCTTTTTATAGCCGATAACATTTTCACTATTGTAGGTTGATTAAAATCAGTGCCGCAGTAACCAGAAACCTTTAATACCAGATCAGGAAATTTTCCAGCCTTAAAATCAAAATACATATCCTTGTTAACTTCCATCTTGGAATCTGGAAGACGATAGAAACGCGGAAATTCAATGCGCCATTCATAACTACGGGGGAAGCCTGAGAGATCCTCAATAATAGTTCTTACAATAGAATCTCTTGCCGTCGATTCATCTATTTCACCTCCAGCATCAATTGTTTTATGGACTTTATCCTCTGCAACGACAACAGAAGCGTAAACATGTTGGTAAACCGCGGCCTCGCTCATATAGTCTTTAAGCACCGATGCAATTGGCTTGATGGCTTCATCGTATAGATCATCAAACTGACAAAACACATCAAATGAGTACGTGCTTGGAGACTGAAAATAGCTAGTGATTTTGTGTACTGATTTCCCTTTTAATTCAATTCTTTTATCATCCGACATTTTTTACTCCAAGCGATTAATAATCCCGCTTAGACTATAGCATGCACATATCTTCGATACTTGTGGCGACTGCCCGCTGCGCTATCACATCGAACTCTTTAAGTGCCTTGTGAATCCGCGCCTTTTGGTCGTAAGCTGTAGCCTTTGGCACGTTGAGTTCCTTGGCAGCTTCGGAGATCGATACGCCGCGTTCGAAGAAAGAACGGATGATGGCGCCGCGCATGTTGCGCAGCGTGATACCAGCGCAGTGACCAATGGCCCATTCGGTGAGCGCAACAACTGCTTCACGGTAATCGTCGGTCATCTTTTCACGTCCTTGGCAGCACGGACACTCCTCGAAGCGCGGCGCGTAGCGGGCCACAATACATGCCGCTTGTAGCGCCGGAAGTTGAGCGATACGCGAACGAATGATACCTGCTTGGGCAGCGCCGTCGATCGATACCAGTCCCTTCCCCGTCCCAGATCCGCAACCTTTCATCAGCTTAGACATAGGCGACGACGCATATTGCTGAGACGAATAATTGAATGCGAATATCAGCGCATCATGTGTGTTTTTGAATAATTCTTGCATTTCGATCCCTTTGCTTTTTCTTGCCTGGCGGTACTGAACTTGGTAACAACCGATGATTCACAATAATCATGAAAGTGAGGAAATATGCGGCGTTGCGGGGTGGTCTTCGCCACTTTCCCGCCAACGCTTTTTCCATTTCCTATGCTGGGTGCAGCGTCACCGCCAGGCTCAACTGCATGGCGATGTGATGCTCAAGCTTCGCGCCGCGTGACACCTCCCAACCGGGCAGCAGGTGGATGCGGTCACAGGTCACCAGCTCGGCGATATCGCGGCGCATGCACATCTCCCACGAAGTGGTCTGATCCGGGTTCACCTCGGCAGGGTTGATCACGGTGTGGCCTTGGGCGCGCAGCTCAGCGGTGGCTGCGTGGAATGCGGGGAAGTTGAGTCCGGGCAGCCCAGTCATCGGGCCGGCGATGTAGATTTTCATGCTGTCACCCCCTTGCCAGCGATAGCAGTGCGGTCGGAAGGCAGGCTATCCGCGAATTCAATGATCGATGAACGCAGCCAATCCGCGCCGCGATTGAAGCCGTCAGCATAGGCCGTAGCCGTTTCCTTGTTGTGCGTCCAACCACCCACGCCGATATTCACCAAATGCACAGCAGCCAGTGGCCCGACGCCTTTATCGAGCACAACACGGGCCAGACGGCGTGCCATCATCGCCTTGCACACGCTCACCGGCTCCTCCAGCGGCACACCGTCACGGATGGCATCCAGTAACCTGGTGTCAAGCTCCACGTCTTGAGCATCGCCCTGTGCTGCTGGGACGATCGGCGCCGCGGCGATCATGGCGCGAAATACCGCATTGCCAGTCCAGAGTTTATTGATGGCCGTGGTGTCGATGCGTATTGCCTGCGCGCCAGCGGCTTGCATGGCGTCACTTGGCTCGGCCGGCACTAGCTTCCAGCCATGCGGCACGGCCATGGGTGGCACCTTCACTTCCGGCGGCTGCGCCAACAGCCAGTCGCCAAACTCGGTTGTCTCATGCCGGCCGAAGCCAAGCGTGCGCACCACACCCACTGCCGCGAGGCGTTGCATCATTTCCTTTGGTACGTCATGCCCGCCGGCGGCCGAATCCTCGCAGCAATCACGAAAGCGGCCGAGGGCCTTGAGTTCAGTCGGGGTGATTTTCATTCTGCTTGCTCCAAAAAAGTGATTTCGCAGGGCTGGCGCGGTGTCGCGTCGCCCATCAGGTAAATAATTGTCGACACGCCGCCACCCAGCACCTGGGGCGACATGCTGCGAAGAAAATGCTGCTTGCCGGCGAACAGCACCGGCTGGCAGGTGTAGAGCGCGCGCAGGAAGGCACGGTCGCGTTTGTAGGCCACCTCGGCCGGGGTTTCCGGCGCCAGCGCTGTGCTGCGGCGGCTCATTCTGAACCGCCCAATCTGGCATCAACTGATGACTGATGATAATCATGAATACTCGTATCCATGCGGGTTTGCGGGGTGCTTCCCGCCACTTTCTCGCCACGTCCAAAACCAATTTTCTCGGCGATGTCGTTCTGCGCCTGCGCCGCTGTCTCCCGGTTTTTCTCCAGGTAGGCCATGGTGGTCATGGGCGACTTGTGGCGCATCACGGCCTGGATGGTCTGGATCGGGACGCCCTGCTCCGATAGCATGGTGGCGAACGTGCCGCGCAGCCTGTGCGGGGTGATCCCCTTGATCTTGCAGCTCAGGTTGGCGGACTTCATGGCCTTGCGCGCGAAGCCCGGCGGGTGCTGCTGGGCGCCGCCGCGCTTGCCGGCGATCAGGCCCTCCACCTGACGGTGCGGCACCAGCTGCTCGACCAGCCAGGCAGGAACAGGCACGGGCTCGGCCTCGCGGCCCTTGGTGATGCCGGGCGTGTAAGTGGCCCGCTGCCAGTCCAGCCATTCCCAGCGCGCACCGGCCGCCTCGGACTCGCGCAGGCCAAGACCGAACATCAGGCGAATGGCCGTGGCCACAGATGGGTCTGCGCGCGTGACCCGGTCGACCGCGGCAAACCACTCGGCCACTGCTGCGATCGGCAGAATCGAGCGTGGGCGCTTCTGCACCTTCAGCATGCGCACCTGCCATGGGATTGACCTGATCAACTCGCGCTTCACTGCCCAGTTGGCGATCAGCTTGAGCACGCGCAGCCAGTGGTTCGCGCTGGCCGGCTTGTGGTCGACCAGGTGCAGGTTGCGCGCCAGCTCAACGTGGCTGGTGGTGATCTGGTTCAATGGCAGGTCGCCCAAATCGTAAAAGTGCAGGCGGGCAGTCGTTTCCACGCTGCGCTGGTGCGCGGCGCTGCTGATCGGGCCGTTCACCTCCAGCCATTCCTGCGCCATGGCCGCCAGCGTGGGCACGACCTTGCCGCCGTTGGCCAGGGTCAGCGCCTCGTCGTAGGCGCGCTGCGCCACAGCGCCGGCCTTCACCTTGTTGTTTTCGCGGGTGCTGCGCTGCACGCGCGCGCCAGCGATCTGGAAACGGTAGTGGTAATTCTTGGCCTTGCCGGTCCGGAACAGGTGGAAGCTCATGCAGCAGCCCGCCCGCGATACGATTCCCAGTCGAACACCACCCACTGGCCACCTTCGCGCAGCCGGTCGAAGCTGCGGTCGCCCAGGAATGACTTCAGTCCTGCCTTGCCCTGGTTCGTCAGCAGGATGGTCGGCATCAGCGCCCGGTACCGCTTGTCGATAATGTCGAACAGGTTCACCTGCTCGGCCTCGGTGCCGTACTGCACGCCGACCTCGTCGAGCACCAGCAAATCCACGCCGGCCAGCATGTCGAGTACCTGCGTCTCGGTGCGCTCGGAATCGCGGCGCCAAGTGTTGCGGATCATGCGCACGGCATCGATGGCGCTGGTGTAGAGCGCCGTGTGGCCCGCCATCACGGCCTGCGCAATGGCGATCGCCAGATGGCTCTTGCCGGTGCCCGGCACGCCCGAGAATACGATCACCGTGCCGCTGCGTCGGTGCGTGTCGAAGTTGCCGGCAAACTCCATGGCCACGCACAGTGCCCGCTCTTGCGCATCGTTTTCGACGACGAACGATTCAAACGTCTTGCGGCGGTATCGCACGGGAATGCCGGCCTGGTTCAGGCTGGACTCCAGGCGGCGCTGCGCCTCCGCCACAGCACGGGCCGCTTCTGCCTGGCCCTTCTCTGCCTGGGCCAGCTTCGAACACTCCGGACAGCCCATCCAGTGTGTCACGCGGCCGACAGCGAAGCCCTTGGCCGTGTAGGCACCATGCGATTCGCACGCTGCTTCGCGCTCGCTCTGCGCCACCGTCAGGGCGGCAAGGCGGTTAGGTAATTCGGCCATTCTGGATCCCTTCGTGATAGTTGATCTGTTCAAAATTGCTGTGGCGCGACGGCCGGGCTTGCTGCGCCGCTGGCGGTCTCTGCTGGGGGCCAAGCTTCGCCCAGTCATCACGGATCGCGTTCTGCAGCGCCTGGTCCCAATCCGCGTAGGTGTAGCCACTGGCACGCGCCTTGCCGACAAACGAATCGAAGTGCGCCTGCAGGTTCGCGTGGCCTTTCGCCTCAGCCCATGCCTTGACCTCGGCCGAGATCCCGAAATCGGATGGCAAAGGCGTCTTGGATGGCTTGCGGGAACTTTTAGGCGCGGCGGCGGCGGCGGCCGGAACGGTCGCGTGCTCTTTCTCTTGTTCCTGCTCCTGCTCTTGTTCCTGCTCTTGTTCCTGCTCTTGGCTTGCAAGGGGCTTTAAAGGGGCTTGCAAGGCAGGTGATAAACTGTCGTCCGCTCCACGCTGTTTCGTCATGCAAAAAGCCTGTGCGTAATGCTCGAAGAAGCGCGCCAGGAAAGGGTTTGCGGGCAGCGCGTCGTACTCGTTCTGCACGCCCTTGATACGCAAATCCTTGCCGTTCAACGCATCTGCGATCTGGTACTTGGCCATTTCGATAACCCATACCATCTCCGAAGCCTCGTCATACTCACAAAACCCAGCTTCGACGGCTCTTACAAGCCCCTTCGCAGCTCCTTCCAAGCCCAATCCCGTCTCATGCGCGATGAACATTTGAGGCACGTAGTACAGCCCCAACATGTTGGCGTGCGGCGACGTCATCAGGTACAGGGCGACGATCTGCGCCTCCGGCCCTGCAGCGCGCAGCTTTTTCCCGGTGGCGCCGATCCAGAACTTGGGGCCGACCTTTCCGTAGTCACGCATGCGCCGTACAACCAGGTTTAACTGGCGCCTCCAGCGAAAGCGGCCGACCGGATCGCCAGGCCTGCCTTGATGTGCCATGTTTCAGCATGTGATCTCCAACCTTCCATCCAGCCGTGAATAGGGTCGGGGCGTGACCGGCGGGCTGGAATCGCCTGGTCGCAGCTGCGCAGCCGCTGCCCCGTGTGAAACTTGTGCCGGCACTACATCCGGAAATCGAGCAGGCAGCTCCCCGCGTGTTAAATTGCCAACTCCACTCAACAATTTTAAAAAGGAGCACCCCATGAACAAAGCCGATGCTTATATCTCTGCAAAAAATATGCTCGATCTACTCGTTCAGAATCAGCCAAGCCTTCTCGCTGACACGAATGGAAACGCCAGAGCCTTTGGTTCCAACGTCGCAGATTTTTGTCACGACTTCATCGAGCAATACGCTAAACGCCTGATGGACCGGACGGAACAGAAGTAATCCCTTTAATCGCTGCGGACAAACCCAGGCCAGCGCTCGCCAACTGGCTTGGGTTGGCTCCATCACTCGCCAGCGCACACAGCGCGCTGATGATCATCTCGGCAGTCATTGCTGCCTGAAATTGCTCAACTTTGGCCTACGCCTTCTCACGGGACCCGCGCCCCGGATGCAGCACGCGATGCAGCACGTCCTTGGTGCGGGACATGGCCCGTCGCGCGCCGGTGAGGATGCGCACGATGCGCGCCTTCTTCTCCGCCGCCCGCGCGGCCTTGCGTAGCGCGATCTCGTAATTCGCTTGCGTGGGTGCGGCCACGACGGCCGCCAGCGATGCCAACGCGTCTGCGTCGGCGCTAGCCAGGTCGCAGATATCGCCCAGCCCCAGGCCACCCTCGTCTTGCGTCTCGATGGCGCGGACGCACAGGCCGAAGCGGCGCAGCATGTCGTTCAAGCAGTGCACGCGCGCGTCGTCGGGCATGCCGGCCAGGATCGAGAACACGAAGTTGGCCGGCAGGAAATTGCTGTCCTTGGTTTCATCGTCGAGCCAGCGCATGACCCGGTCGGAATTGTTTTTCACTCGCTGGAACTCGTCCGTATGAGCATCGAAGCGAATGCCGGTCGCACCTGGGCCACCAGCCAGCTCGTGCGCCTTGACGACGACATCTACCGCGCTCGCAATCGACAGGCCCGTGGCCCGCCGCCATTCAGCAACGTGCCCACGCAAGATGCCGATCAAAGTTCTGTGCGACTCAATACGCATGCTTTTTCCCATGAGGTAACTTATGCTGGGTGAATGAATAAAATTGCGAAACTGAAAACTGAGTCAAGTATCACTACCTGGTGCTGGCTGAGCGGCTTTACTACACAACTCCCGGTGAAGTGCCAGCAGCCGCAGGCCAATTGTCAAAGTCGGCCGCCGCCCGCGATTGCCCCTTGAAAAAGCACTGATTGCCGCTTGACTGCACGGCACTCTGTCCGCAAGCGCCTTCTGGGTGAGCCCAGTAGCGAGCAATTCTTCGGTGATTTTTTTTGTGTCCATACACAATTATTACATATGTATTTTGATTCAACAATACCTATGTATTTAAACTATTTATTACAATCGTAATATGAAGACAATATCTGAACGCTTGGTATGGGCTCGCGCACAAAAAAGCTTGCGCGATGGGAACGATTTTACGCAGATGGACCTGGCGACCAAAGCCGGAGTCTCCCAGGGCTCGATCGGGCATCTGGAGTCAGGTCGGACGAGTACGTCCAGAAGTATCACCAGCATTGCAAAGGCGCTTGAGGTCGATCCTGTGTGGCTTGCTGAAGGCAAGGGTGAGCCATACCCACTTCCACGAGAAGGGGCGCCTACGCCTGTAGATGCTATACCCGTTGTTGTCGCAGACGAGCATGACGCAGATTTCTATCAGATCCCGAAAGTGCAATTGCAGTTATCGGCTGGCATCACGGGCTTCCAAACTGTTCCCGAGCTATATGATGGGGTACGAGTAAGCGTGGCTAAAAATTGGGTCGACCGAAAGGGCTATCGCCCTAACGCCCTCATAGCACTGACAGTAAAAGGCGAATCCATGGAGCCAAATTTGTTCCAAGGGGATTTGGTAATTGTCAACACTGCAGATACAAAAATGGTTGATGGTGCAGTTTTCGCCGTGAACTACGAAGGAGAAGCCGTCATTAAGCGACTAATGCGAGATGCCGGGCAGTGGTGGCTAAGCTCCGATAATCAGGATCAGCGGCGGTTTTACAGAAAAAGTTGCCAAGGCGGAGAATGTATTATGGTTGGGCGAGTGGTGCGCCGCGAAACCGACCGTATCTAATACAAGGACAGAATGCGAGCTACTTTAAAATGGTTGTTAGCAGGGGCCGCCCTCACCTTTGCGGTGGGAGTGGCCACATACGCGGCGATGTACGATGACTGGGTCACCTTGCCCAGGGAGCGAAAGCTGATTTCCGAACACATGAAAGACCCTGGTAGCACACAGTTCAGAGATGACCGCCTTACTCAGGATGGCTGGCTTTGCGGGCGCTTTAACTCAAAGAATGAGTATGGAGCCTACACTGGATTTAAGCGGTTCATCTCTCACAGCAAAGCGGGCACGGTGTATGTCGAGGGACTGAGTCTTATCACTGAAGGAGACTTCGATCGCTCGCTCGAAGAAACCAACGCTCTGCTCGAGAAGAAAATTGCTCTTCATGAGCAACAGATTGCGGCCAAGGCGCGAGGTGAGACAATCACAAGGTATACAGACGGTGACAAAAATAGAATGGCAAGGGAGGAGCGGTTTGAAGATCGCTGGAAAGAGCTCTGCCTGAAATGACACTTCTACTTCCGTAAAAAAATCACAACAAAAAATTGAAGAAAGCCCCCCTTCCAACAATTTCGCCCAAAAATATTACATTCGTATTTACTCAGCAAAATACGTATGTAATAATTACTCCATCGATGCACAACTTAAACGATGGAGAGATCATGTCACACACCCCGAGCATTCCCGGGCTGCATAGAACGCACGCCGCAATCCCTTTCCTCGCCTGCGATACTTGCAACGCGATCATCCAGGCCAATACCAGTGATCATCCAGGCGCCGCGCCAGCTTCGGCAATCGACCTGATCGCTGACAACCTGCTTGACGCTGAACTGTGGCCCGAGGACAGCGAGCTCGTCGCCGAGATCCGCGCCATGTTCATGCACAACTGGGGCATGGATCAGACCCAGGCCGACGCGCGCATGTCACGCTTCAACTTCAAGTCCGCCCTCGCAGCATTGGAAGGCGGTGCAGCATGAAATTCAAGTTCAACATCTACCTGCTGATCGCTGTGGCCATCATCGGCGCCATCACCGGCAGCCTGGCCATGAGCCTGGGCGAAATCGAGCCAGCGGCCAGCGCCGCCATCATCCTTGTGTCCGTGTTGGTTCTAGGCTGGGGCGCTGGCAGCGTGTCGTCGCAGGCCGAGATCGATCGCCTGACCAGCATCGAGACCGGCCGCCGCATCCAGGCCAGCTGCTTGGTGAATACCCGCAACCGCTTGGAACGCGAACTTGAGCAGCTGCTGGATGTGAAAGGCGGTGCACTGTGAGCGCCGCCTGCACCGAAGAGCGTTTCCTGCGCGACGTGGCTCGCCATGAAATGACCGTGATCCGGGACGACGGCGTGAGCCGTCACATCCGATTTAAGAAACCGGACAGCAGCGACATGTTCTTCGACCTGATCACGTGGCCAGGCCACCTCTGCTACACCGGCGACATGGGCACCTACGTGTTCCAGCGCCTGACCGACATGTTCGAGTTTTTCCGTACTGACCGCACCTACAACCAGGCGCGCGGGCGGAAGTTGGGCATCAACCTAGGCTATTGGACTGAGAAGCTGATCGCTGTCGACGGCAACCGACATGGTGGCAAGCCGAAGGCGTTCGACGAAGACAAGTTCAAGCGGATCATCAACGAATACCGCGTGCAGTGGATGCGAGACGCCAAGGAAAGCAACTCGCTCGACAAGGAAGGGCGGCGCGAACTGTGGGAGGCGGTCGATGACGAAGTGCTGGGCATGCTGGATGATGGCGGCGACCGTGCGCAGTATGCGGCCTACGATTTCCACTTCGGGCCAACCGCCCTACCGAAGCGCGCCCACGGCTGGCAGTTCGATGACCTGTTCGAGCGCGACTTCATGGAATACACGCACAGCATCGTATGGTGCTGCTATGCGCTGGCATGGGGCATCGAACTATATGACGCCTCCAAGCAGCCGTTGAGTGAGGCGGTGACAGCATGAACGCGCGCCAATTCCTCCTGCCGATCCACGACGAGCTCGTGGTCGATGAATTCTCCTGCGGTGGCGGCATGTCGCAGGCGATCGAAGCTGCGATCGGCCGGCCGGTCGATATCGCAGTCAATCACAACAGTGATGCCTGTAGCATGCATGAGGCGAACCACCCTCAGACGAGGCATTTTTGCGCCGACGTCTTTGACGTCTCGCCGCTTGACGTCACGGGCGACATGCCGGTAGGCCTGCTGCACATGAGTCCCGATTGCACTGACCACAGCCAGGCCAAAGGTGGACAGCCGCGCAGTGCCCGGCTGCGCGGCCTGCCTTGGATTGGCGTGCGCTGGGCTGGTCAAAAGCGCCCGCGCGTCATGACGCTGGAAAACGTCAAGCAGATCCGCAACTGGGGCCCGCTGATCGCCAGGCGCTGCAAAGTCACCGGCCGCGCCATGCGGCTCGACGGCACCGTGGCCGCACCAGGTGAGCGTATCCCGGTGCAGCAACAATACTTGATACCAAACCCAGCGCATGCCGGCCGCACCTGGAAAAAATTCAACCGCATCATTCGCGGCATGGGCTACGTGGCCGAGGACAACCTGGTGTGCGCCGCCGATCACGACGCGGCAACCTCCCGCGTGCGCCTGTTCTGGGTGGCGCGCTGCGACGGCGAGCCGATCGTGTGGCCGACCCCGACGCGCCATAAGCTACCGCTGGCCGGACAAAAGAAATGGCGTCCCGCGCACGAGCACATAGATTTCAGTATTCCATCGAAATCTATCTTCGACCGGGCCAGGCCATTGGCCGAGGCCACGAACAAGCGTGTGGCCTTGGGCCTGAAACGCTACGTGATTGACAATGCCGATCCATTCATCATCGAACTGGCCAACTGGTCACGCGATGGCGTCACATCGATCCGCGAGCCGCTGCGCACCATCACTGCATGGCCGCGAGGCGGGTCCATGGCGGTGGTCGAGCCGCGCTTGGTGGCCGCTTTCATCGACCAGGCCAATGGAGGCTACAACGCGACGCCAGCGCGCGACATGCGCGAGCCGCTGTCGACCATTACCCACACAGGCGGCCAGCAGCGCCCAGTGATGGCGCACCTGCTGCACCTGCGGGGCAACTGCGCCGCGCGTGATCTCAAGGAACCGCTGCACACGATCAGCGCTGCGGGCCAGCACCATGGACTGGTGGAGTATCACCTGGCACCAGAGGCCGAAGAAGGCGCCCTGCGTTGCGCCGCTTTCCTGATCCGCTACTACGGCAGCGGCGGACAGTGGGGAGATTTGCGCGAGCCGCTGGCCACCATTACCACCAAAGACCGGCTCGCGCTGGTCACGGTGTGGATCAAAGGCGACCCGTATGTAATCGTGGATATCTGCCTGCGCATGCTCACGCCGCGCGAGCTGTACAACATCAGCAGCTTCCCGCCGAACTACATCATCGAACGCGGGCACGACGGACGGATTTTCTCAAAGGCCACGCAGGTGTCAATGGTCGGCAATGCCGTACCGCCAAAAATGGGCCAGGCAATCATTGCGGCGAATTACAAGCCGCTTTCACAGCTGGCGAGGGCGGCATGATGTACGACCTCGCCCGCGTCGAACGCCAGCACCTGGCCAATAAGAAGGGGCCCCTCTACACGCTGACGCGCAAGCGCTGCGCCTGCGGCAAGGCCACCACCGCGCGCCAGCTGCGCCAGTATGGCAGCTGCATCGCATGCGAACGCAAATCCACAACCTCACCAGGGAGATAGTATGGGGGCATTTTGTGTATATGGAATCAGCCGCGGCGTCTGCAAAGCAGCGGCATCGAAAAAGCAGTCGTTTAGCGAAGGAGAAGGCGCCAACCGCCGTAATTATTCACCTGCAGAATGGGGGGGCATGCGCGACGCCTTGGCGGAAAAAATGTTTAAGGAGGCCACGCGTCGCGTCAAAGTCAGTCCGGAGCTCGATACGCCGCAGTTTTGCCTGGATTGGCTAGCCGTCAGCCCAGGTGAAGTGCGGGAGCCGATCATCATGGTGCGCGGCCCGAAGCTGGACAAGCACGGCAATTTGATCAAACGCGCCGGCGTCGTTGTGGAGACCTGGCTGGAATACGCGGCCGAGTGCTCGCGGCGCAATATACCGGCGGCCATATGACCAGGTGTATCACCAGCGCCAAATGGCGTGGCGAGCGCGCCGAGCCCATCAGCCCTGCTGCTGTCCGCTTCAAGGCACAGGAGGCGATAGCTCCCAGCTGCACCGGCTGCCTGTTCGAGCGCTCGTACGGCGTGTGCTCGACGGCCGCAGTACTGGCCTTGGCCAACGGCCAGCCGGACTGTGACGACCGTTCACCGGCCGGCAAAACCTATATCTACGTGCTGGACAAAAGTGACCCAAGCCAGCTCGACCTGATCAAACCCTTGAAACAAACGGAAAGCACATCATGAGCACCACAACCGAAGTACGAAAATTCCTGCGCCTGCCAACGGTTATCGAAATCGTCGGCATCCAGCGCACGGCCATTTACGACCGCATCAAGCGCGGCACATTCCCGGCGCCGATCAGCCTGGGGCCGCGCGCGGTGGTATGGGATTCGACCGCAATCGCGGAATGGCAGGACAAGATCATCGCGGAAGCGCAAGGATCAACAGCAAAAAACTGATGTGGGTAGAAATGTGGGTAGGGATTTCAGAAATGAAAAAAGCCCTTGAAAATCAAGGGCTTTTTAAAAATACTGGCGGAGACGGTGGGATTCGAACCCACGATACAGGTATAAGCCGTATGCATCCTTAGCAGGGATGTGCCTTCGGCCACTCGGCCACGTCTCCTAGCTGATTACTCAACTATGTCTCTGTAGCTAACTGCGCTGCAGCGACGAACGTCATAATATCGATTGCCCCCCCTTTGGTCAAGGGCGTGGGGCAATATTTTTACATTTTTAAGCTTTTTCCAGCTCGAACGCTTTATGCAACGCGCGCACGGCCAGTTCCATGTACTTTTCATCGATCAACACGGAAATCTTGATCTCGGACGTGGAGATCATCATGATGTTGATACCCTCTTCCGACAGGGTGCGGAACATCTGCGATGCGACGCCCACGTGGCTGCGCATGCCCACGCCGACGACGGACAGTTTCGACACTTTCGCGTCGCCCGTGATGCTGGCCGCGCCCAGTGCTTCGCGGTTCGCTTCCAGCACGGCCAGCGCGCGCGTGTATTCGCCGCGCGAGACGGTGAAGGTGAAGTCCGTTTTACCGTCGACCGACTGATTCTGTATGATCATGTCGACTTCGATATTCGCGTCCGCCACCGGTCCCAGGATGTGGTACGCCACGCCTGGACGGTCGGGCACGCCGAGCACGGTGATTTTGGCTTCATCGCGGTTGAAGGCGATGCCGGAGATGACTGCTTGTTCCATGTTTGTATCTTCCTCAAACGAAATCAGGGTGCCTGAATTGGCTTCTATTTCCAGCGGCAACATCGGGTCGGTCAGCGACGACAGCACGCGCGTGGGAACGCGGTAGTTGCCGGCGAATTCCACCGAACGCGTTTGCAGCACTTTGGAACCCAGCGAAGCGAGTTCCAGCATTTCTTCAAAGGTGATGGTCTTCAGGCGGCGCGCCTCGGAGACCACGCGCGGGTCGGTCGTGTAGACGCCGTCGACGTCCGTGAAGATCAGGCATTCGGACGCCTTCATGGCGGCGGCGATCGCCACTGCCGAGGTGTCGGAACCGCCACGGCCCAGGGTCGCGATGTTGTCGTGTTCGTCGACGCCCTGGAAACCGGTAATGATGACGATCTTGCCCGCATCGAGGTCGCGTTTGACTTTTTCGTCATCGATCGACTGGATGCGTGCCTTGGTAAAGGCGGAATCGGTCTTGATCGCGACTTGCCAGCCAGCATAGGATACGGCTTGTTTGCCGATCGCCAGCAGTGCCATCGACAATAGGCCGACGGACACCTGTTCGCCTGTCGAGGCGATCATGTCAAGTTCACGGGGATCGGGTTGATCCATGATTTCCTTGGCCAGTCCAATCAGGCGGTTCGTTTCGCCCGACATGGCGGATGGCACCACCACGATTTGATGCCCAGCGTCGTGCCACTTGGCAACGCGCTTGGCGACATTCTTGATACGGTCAGTCGAGCCCATCGACGTACCGCCATATTTGTGGACGATTAAAGCCATAAGAGTGAAGTTTCCGCTCAAGAAGAATAAAAAAGGAGGGCTTTACTCTACATGCCGCAATGCAAAATAACAAGCTAAAAAGCGCATTAGCTCATACCAATTACACATATGGAAATAACCAATCCATGCAGTCCAGCTGGCTTGTACAGCCGTCCGCCGGCCACCGTGGGAGTGGCCGTGGCAGCGGCTCCTGCGCTCAGCAGGACTGCCAGCGCAGGGTGATGCGGGGACGATCCAGCAAGCTCAGGCAATGACAGTCGAGGCCAATACCAGCCGCATACAGCAATTGTTGCGCCGCACAGACAAGGGGCAGGCGTTCGCGCTCCCAGGCGGGCACGTCGAATGCCTGGTAATGGTATTTCAAGCTCTTGGTGGGACGGTTCAGGGCCAGCTTCAGGCGCTCGCCGCCCTGGCGGAAATCGATGCTCAAGGTCTGTGCTTGCAGCCAGGCAACATCGATGCCCTGCCCGCCCTCTTCCACCGCGTCGAAGTGCAGCACGCCGCCATACGCGGGAAACGCCAGGCTGGCCTCGCCTTTCCAGGAAAATTGCTGGCTGGCCCTTTCCAGGCCAGGAATGCCCGCATCGTCACGCTCGCGCATGCCGGCCAGGTCATCGAGTTTCGGCGTCAGGTATAAACGGTCGCGGTGGCGCCGCACGTGGCAATCGGGATGCGTCACCAGCAGTTGCGCGTCGGGCCGCGCTTCCAGCAACTGCGCCAGCATTTCCACCAGCCACGCCGTCGATGGCATGCGTAAGCCGCGCGTGCCGAACCAGTGGCGCAGCAGGTTGTAGCAGCGGTCCGCGCTCAATTCCCGCAATTTCGCCAGTTCGATGCAGTCGCCATCGAGGCACGCCGCCAGATCCTGCGTCGCCAGTTCCCTCAGCAGGCGCTGCGCCGATTGCGCATGCTGGGCGCTGCGAGCGAAACGCTCCTGGAAGCCGGGAAAGGCCTGCGCCAGCACGGGCATCACCTGGTGCCGCAGGGCATTGCGGGCAAAGCGGGGATCGTCGTTCGATTCGTCGTGGATATGCACGATGGCGTGTTTCGCCACATAGGCTTCGAGTTGCTTGCGCGACACTGGCAGCAAGGGCCGCGCCATCACCAGGTCAGGATTGCCCAGCAACTCGGGTGCGCTGTTGGCGCCATCCATGCCGGACAGGCCCGCCGTGCCGGAGCCGCGCAGCAGCTGCAGCAGCACCGTCTCGGCCTGGTCGTCCTGGTGGTGGGCCGTCAGCAGCAGGCGCACGCCGTGCGCGGCGCACAGCTCGCCCAGGGCCGCGTAACGGCGCTTGCGGGCCGCCTCTTCCGTGCCCGTCTTCGCGTTCGCTTCCACCGTCACGCGGCGCGCCTCGAAAGGCACGCCCAGGCTGGTGCAGGCCTGCGCGCAGTGGGCCAGCCACGCATCCGCGTTCGGACTCAGACCGTGGTGCACGTGAAAGGCATGCAGGGCCACGCCCTGCTCTTGCGCCCAGGCATGCGCCAGGTGCAGCAGGGCCGCGGAATCGAGGCCGCCGCTCAGGGCGATGCCGATGGCGCCGCCCGCCGGCGGCGCGCAGGCGTCCAGCGCGCGGGCAAAAATATCGGCGACGGTGGCGGTTTGTTGCTTTTTCAATTCGGACTCCGGGAATGCAAAGAGGGACAGGCGGCAGCCGAGTGTGTTCGACTGCCTGCCTGTCCCTGGTGTTTTATGCTTGTTTTAACCCAAGACCTTGAAAGGCCGGGGTCAGACCTTAAGGTCAGACCCCGGACTCTGCCATTGGGTTTAAATGAATTACTCGCTCGGCGTGGTTTCCTTGAACTTGCCATAGCTCAGCAGCTTTTCATGGCGCGCGGCCAGCAAGTCCTTGGTTTTCATGCCCTGGAACTGGCGCAGGGTGTCGGCCAGCGCGCGCTTCAGCAAGGTGGCCATCTGTTTCGGATCGCGGTGGGCGCCGCCCAGCGGTTCGTTGATGATCTTGTCGATCAGGCCCATGGCTTTCAGGCGGTGGGCCGTCAGGCCCAGCGCTTCGGCCGCGTCGGAGGCGCGCTCGGCGCTCTTCCACAGGATGGAGGCGCAGCCTTCCGGCGAGATCACGGCATAGGTCGAGTATTGCAGCATCAGCACGGCGTCGCCCACGGCAATGGCCAGCGCGCCGCCGGAACCGCCTTCACCGATGATGGTGGCGATCAGCGGCACTTTCAGTTCCGCCATCACGTACAGGTTGTGGCCGATGGCTTCCGACTGGCCGCGCTCTTCCGCGTCGATGCCGGGGAAGGCGCCTGGCGTGTCGACGAAGGTGAAGATGGGCAGGTTGAACTTTTCCGCCACTTTCATCAGGCGCATGGCCTTGCGGTAGCCTTCCGGTTTCGGCATGCCGAAATTGCGCATGGCGCGCTCTTTCGTGTCGCGGCCCTTCTGGTGGCCGATGACCATGCACGGCTGACCGTTGAAGCGGGCCAGGCCGCCGACGACGGACAAATCGTCCGCGTAGCTGCGGTCGCCATGCAATTCGTGGAAATCGGTAAAGATTTCATTCACGTAATCCATGGTGTAGGGGCGCTGCGGGTGGCGCGCGATCTGCGCCACTTGCCATGGCGTCAGCTTGGCGTAGATATCCTTGGTCAGCTGCTGGCTCTTCTTGGCCAGGCGGTCGATCTCTTCCGAGATGTCGACGGCCGAATCGTCTTGCACGAAGCGCAACTCTTCGATCTTGGAATCGAGTTCCGCGATCGGCTGTTCAAAATTGAGGAAAGTCGTTTTAGTCATTGTACCTCCAGGTTTTACCGGCCACGGCGCCAGGGCGCGCGGCGTCATCTATGTTTATTTTACCGTACCGGCTGGTGCGCCGGGGGCTGCATCGGGTGCGGCAGGGGCGGCTGCAGGGTCGAGACTGCGCCACAGATACCACGTCGCCACGGTGCGCCACGGTTCCCAATTGGCGGAAACTTCGCGCGCATCGCTGCGGGAAACGGGTTCGCCGGAGAAGTAATTGACGCTGATGCCCTGGATCAAACCGGGGTCGTCGAGCGGCAAGACGTTCGGTCGCAGCAGATTAAATATCAAAAACATCTCGGCTGTCCAGCGGCCGATGCCGCGGATCTGCACCAGTTCGGCGATGACGGCTTCGTCATCCATCTGGTCCCACTGGCTGGCGTGCACGCGCTTGGCCTTGAAATGGTCGGCCAGGTCGAGGATGTATTCGGTCTTGCGTTTGGACAAACCGCAGGCGGACAACTGCTCGGCGCCCGCCTTCAGCACTTGCGAGGGTGTGCATTTCGGGCAAGCCAGCAACAGCTTTTTCCAGGCAGCATCGGCCGCCTTGGGCGTGATCTGCTGCCCCACCAGCGAACGGGCCAGGGTGGTAAACGGGTCGCTATGGCCAACCAGGTGCAGGTCGCCAAATTGCGGGATAAGCTTTTTCATGATGCGGTCGCGCTTCATCAGCTCGATCTTCGCCTCTTCCCAGTAGTGCGGCACCTGGATCACCTGCGCCGTCACCGGGGCTTCCCCGTTGTCCCTGGACGTCGCCATCATGCGCGGCGCCAGTTGGTCGAGCCGTCAGGCTTGTCTTCGAGAATGATGCCCGCGGCCAACAGTTCGGCGCGGATCTTGTCGGACTGGGCGAAGTCGCGCGCCTTTTTCGCCGCGCTGCGCGCCGCGATAGCCGCTTCGATGCCGGCCGCCTCATCGACGCCGCCGGCGGCGGCGCCGACTGTCGCTTGCAGGAATTGCTGCGGCGTGCGTTCCAGCAAGCCGAACACGCCCGCCAGGCCCTTCAACTGACGCGCCAGGGCGGGCGACTTGCTCTTGTTGACTTCCGTTGCCAGGTCGAACAGGGCGGCCACGGCCAGCGGCGTGTTGAAATCGTCGTCCATGGCTTCGCGCACGCGCACGGCATGGGCTTCGTTCCAGTCGATGGCGCCCTCTTCCACGGCCACGTCGGCCAGCGCCGTGTAGAGGCGCGTGAGCGACAGGCGCGCGTCGTCCAGGTGCACGTCCGAGTAGTTCAGGGGGCTGCGGTAGTGCGCGCGCAGGATGAAGAAACGGATCACTTCGGCATCGAACTTTTGCAGCACTTCGCGGATGGTGAAGAAGTTACCGAGCGACTTGGACATCTTTTCATTGTCCAGGCGCACGAAGCCGTTATGTATCCAGTAATTGACGCTCGTGTGGCCGAACGCGCCTTCGGACTGGGCGATCTCGTTTTCGTGGTGCGGGAATTGCAGGTCCGCGCCGCCGCCGTGGATGTCGAATTGTTCGCCAAGCAAGGCGCACGACATGGCCGAGCATTCGATATGCCAGCCCGGGCGGCCACGGCCCCACTTCGAATCCCATTTGACTTCTTCCGGCTCCGACTCCTTCGACGACTTCCACAGGACGAAGTCGAGCGGATCGCGCTTGCCCGTGTTCACGTCCACGCGCTCGCCCGCGCGCAGATCGTCGAGCGACTTGCCCGACAGCTTGCCGTAGTGGGGGAAATTGCGCACGGCATAGTTCACGTCGCCATCCGCGCCCTGATAGGCCAGGTCCTTCGCTTCCAGCTGCTCGATCAGGCGCAGCATCTGCGGCACGTATTCGGTGGCGCGCGGCGTGTGGTCAGGCGTCAGGATGCCCAGCGCGGCCGTGTCTTCATCCATGTAGCGGGTGAAACGCGTCGTCAGCTGCGAGATCGTCTCGCCGTTTTCCACGGCGCGGCGGATGATCTTGTCGTCGATGTCCGTAATGTTGCGCACATAGGTGACGTCGAAGCCCGAGGCCTTGAGCCAGCGGTAGATGACGTCGAACGCCATCATCATGCGCGCATGGCCGATATGGCAATAATCGTAGATGGTCATGCCGCAGACGTACATGCGTACCTTGCCAGCTTCCATCGGAACGAATACCTGCTTCTCGCGAGCCAGGGTGTTGTAAATCTTTAGATTGCTCATCATACTTTGCAAGTGGAGCGGCCGCCAGCCAGGCAAAACGACAGGCAGGCGCGGACACCGGGGGTGCCGCGCCACTGAACTGCCGTGTGCGCCAAGACGGGACGACCCGCTGTATTGTTGTTCTTGTTTGTTAGAATTAGGGCGTTAGCGGTCAAGTATAACATTGATAAAAACCATACTGGCCCGATATGAATCAGGTTTTTACGATGTTCAACCGAATTTTCATTTCTTTACAATTAAAGCAAGTTTAGAGAAAAATAACGATTAAGGACGCCTTCATGCAAGAAACCAAACCGCAGCGCCTGTCTTTCCTGGCCCGCTTCTGCACCCTGTTTGCCGGCCTGACCCTGGGCAGCGCCGTCGTGGCAGCCGCACCGGCGGCCCCCATCGATCCTACGCCCCATGTGGCCCTGAAAACCAGCATGGGTGAAATCGTGCTGGAACTGGACCAGGAAAAAGCGCCGAAGAGCGTCGCCAATTTCTTGCAGTATGTCAAAAGCGGATACTACAAGGGCACCGTGTTTCACCGCGTCATCGATGGCTTCATGATACAGGGCGGCGGCTTCGACAAGAACATGAAGCAGAAGGCGACGAAAGCACCGATCAAGAGCGAATCGCAAAATGGCTTGCCCAACGTCACCTACAGCATCGCCATGGCGCGCTCGGGCGACCCGCATTCGGCCACCTCGCAATTCTTTATCAACGTCAACGACAACGGCGCGCTCGACTATCCCGGCCGCGACGGCTTCGGCTACACGGTATTCGGCAAAGTGGTCAAAGGCATGGACGTGGTCGACAAGATCAAGGCCGTGCCCGTGGCCGACAAGGGCCCGCACCAGAACGTGCCCGTCACGCCCGTGGTGATCGAATCGGCGACTTTACTCAAGACAGCGCCCGCAAAACTGTAAAATAGCGTTTTTGCCGCCGTGGCGTGCCTCGGCCCCAAATCAATTTTTCATCCAATTTATTAAGGATTATCATGACCTCCGTCATCATCACCACCAATCTGGGCAAGATCACCGCTGAACTGGACGCCGACAAAGCGCCGAAAACGGTGGCCAATTTCCTGGCCTACATGAAAGCTGGTCACTACGACAACACGATTTTCCACCGCGTCATCGACGGCTTCATGATCCAGGGCGGCGGTTTCGAGCCAGGCATGAAACAGAAGCCAGCCGACGCCACCGTGGAAAACGAAGCCAAGAACGGCCTGAAAAACGACAGCTACACGCTGGCCATGGCCCGCACGTCGGACCCGCACTCGGCATCGGCCCAGTTCTTCATCAACATCAAGAACAACAGCTTCCTCGACTACCCAGGCCAGGACGGCTGGGGCTATGCCGTGTTCGGTAAAGTGACCGACGGCAAGGAAGTCGTCGATGCCATCCGCGCCGTGAAAACCTCGCGCGCCGGCATGTTCGCCGACGTGCCAGTGACCGATGTCATCATCGAGAAAATCGAAGCCGCTTAAGGTAGCCCTGCAAACCTGCTGCGCAGCCCACTGCCGGGTTTCCGTTGCTCGCTGTACTCAAGGTACAGCTCCGCTACTCGACCCGGCATCGGGCTTGCTCGCTACGGTTTTCAGAGCCACCTGCAACAATTCATTCCATACACCAAACAAGCCAGGCAGCAATCATGCGTCCCGCAAGCAAGCAGTCCCTTCACTACGGGAGCGTTGAACGATGACAATGCCTGCCGCACTCTTTATTTCCGACCTGCATCTGCAGAGCTCGCACCCGCGCACCAGCGCGGCGTTTCTTTCCTTTCTGGAACACCATGCGCAATATGCGCAAGCACTATATCTATTAGGCGACCTGTTCGAATACTGGGCCGGCGACGATGACCTGGAAGATCCGTTCAATGCGCGCATGACGGCCGCCATCCGCGCCGTCAGCGACGCGGGCGTGCACGTCTACTGGATCGCCGGCAACCGCGACTTCCTCGTCGGCTCCGGCTTTGCCGCCGCCGCCGGCGCCACCCTGCTCAGCGAACCGCACGTGGCCACCATCGCCGGCCGGCGCATCGTCCTGCTGCACGGCGACGCCGAATGCACGAACGACGTCCAGTACATGGAATTTCGCGCCATGGTGCGCCAACCGGCCTGGCAAAAACAGTTCCTGTCCATGCCGCTGGCGCAGCGCAAGGCCATCATCGACGGCTTGCGCCAGAGCAGCCGCGCGCACAATGGCGAAAAAACCATGGACATCATGGATGTCACGCCCGATGCCGTCGCCCAGGTATTTGCCGAATATGCCAGTACCGTGATGATCCACGGCCATACGCACCGCCCTGCCCTGCACCAGGTCGACAATACCTTGCGCTATGTCTTGCCGGACTGGGAGTGCGACGTGACGCCGCCGGAGCAGCCGCGCGGCGGCTGGATTGCCATCGATGCACGCGGCAACATCACGCGCCACGACCTCAACGGCGATATCATCGACTAGGCGTGCGCCGACCCTGCCGCGGGGGTTTGTCCGATAGCCGCGCCCGCCTGGATTTGCTGTAATCGTGCCATGCACACTGTTTACATCGGCACGGCCGGCTGGAGCATTTCCAGCGCGGCCGCCAGCCACTTCCCGCCCGATGGCAGCCATCTGCAGCGCTACGCCCAGGTGCTGCACTGCGTGGAGATCAATACGTCCTTTTACCGTCCACACCAGAGCGCCACGTATGCGCGCTGGGCCGCCAGCGTCCCCGAACACTTCCGTTTCAGCGTGAAATTGCCTCGCCGCATCACGCACGAATTGCGTTTGCGCAATTGCGCGGTGGAACTGGATCGCTTTGCGGCAGAAGTCATGCATCTGGGAAATAAACTGGGCTGTGTGCTCGTGCAACTGCCGCCCAGCCTGCGCTTCGAGGCGGACGTGGCCGCCGCATTTTTCAGTGCGCTGCGCCAGCGCTTCGATGGCATGCTGGCCTGCGAGGCGCGCCATCCCAGCTGGTTTGATGCGCCAGCCACCGAACTGCTGGGCGCAAGCCGCATCACGCGCGTACGCGCCGATCCGCCCGCCGGCCAGCCTGGGCCGCACGTGCCGACGACGGACGTGGCCTATCTGCGCCTGCACGGCAGCCCGCGGATTTACTATTCCGACTATGCCGCTCCTTGCCTGGCCGCCCTGGCCGCCGAATTGCGCACGCCGGCGCGGGCGGACAGCTGGTGCATCTTCGACAACACGGCGGCCGGCGCCGCCCTGTTCAATGCGCTGGACCTGCAGCGGCAGCTCGCTTGAAATAGGCGTGGCTTTTTTTGTTCTTAGTGTTATAGTTAACTACAACACCAGTTCAACACTACACCAAGGAGTCCCGATGCCCCCAGTACTACGCTCGCGCCGTCCCGCCCTGCCCTTGTCGGAGCACATCCCATGAGCGGCGAATGGAATGACAATAGTCCCATCTACCGCCAGCTCAAGGCGAAAGTGGTGGGCATGATGCTCGATGGCGTGCTGCAGCCCGGCGACGCCTTGCCGTCGGTGCGCCAGGTGGCCGCCGATTACCAACTGAACCCCATTACCGTCTCGCGCGCCTACCAGGAACTGGTCGACGATGCGCTGGTAGAAAAACGCAGAGGACTCGGCATGTATGTACTGGATGGCGCCCGCGACAAATTGCTGGCCAGCGAACGCGAACGCTTCCTGCGCGAAGAGTGGCCGGGTTTGCTGGAACACATCAAGCGCCTGGGTCTGAACCTGGAACAACTGCTGCAGGCCAGCCACGACGGCGACGCACACGGAGAAAGCGCATGAATGCATTGAACAAGGACAGCATCATCAGCGCGCGCGGCTTGCGCAAGCAGTATGGCAAGCAGGTGGCCATCGACGGCATCAGCTTCGACATCGCGCCCGGGCGCATCGTCGGCTTGATCGGCCCCAACGGCTCGGGCAAGACGACGACCCTGAAAGCCATCCTGGGCCTGACGGCCAGCGACGGCGAGCTATCCGTGCTGGGGCGCGACCCGCGCACGCAGCGCGACGCCCTGATGGACGACGTGTGCTTCATCGCCGACGTGGCCATCCTGCCGGGCTGGCTGCGCGTGGGCGACGCCATCGACTTCATCGCCGGCGTGCATCCGCGCTTCGACCGCAGCAAGGCGGAGCGCTACCTGGCGCACACCAGGCTGGCGCCGAAGATGAAGGTCAAGACGATGTCGAAAGGCATGATCGTACAGCTGCACCTGGCGCTGGTGATGGCCATCGATGCCCGGCTGCTGGTGCTCGACGAGCCGACCCTGGGCCTCGACATCCTGTACCGCAAGCAGTTCTACCAAAACCTGCTGGAAGATTATTTTGATGAAAACAAGACCATCATCATTACCACCCACCAGATCGAGGAAGTCGAGCACATCCTCAGCGACCTGCTGTTCATTCGCGACGGCAAGATCGTGCTGGCCTCGACCATGGAAGAAGTGGGCGAGCGCTATATCGAAGTGATGGTGGGACCGCAGCACGTCAACCCGGCGCGCGCCCTGCTGCCGATCAGCGAACGCAGCGTGTTCGGCAAGTCCGTGATGCTGTTCGATGGCGTCGCCCGTACCCAGCTGGCAGCCCTGGGCGAAGTGCGCACGCCCAGCCTGGCAGACCTGTTTGTCGCGACCATGAAAGGATCGTACCAATGAGTATTTCCCCCCTCAAGAAGATGCAATGGCTGATCCGCCGCGAGCTGTGGGAGCACAAGGGCATGCTGCTGTGGACGCCGGCCGCCATCGGCATCGTCATGACGGTGCTGGGTGTCCTGATGACGATAGGCGCCATCGCCAAGACCGGACTGCACTCCTCGCTGTCCGTCAATGGCGAGGCCGTGTCCTGGAGCGCCATCTTCAATACCCGCACCTTCGGCCCGCACCGGGCGGAGATCATCGACAATGTGGTCAACAATTACACGTACACGGCCGCGCCGCTGTTCCTGGCACTGGGTTTCCTCGTGTTTTTCTATTGCCTGAGCGCGCTGTATGACGAGCGCCGCGACCGCAGCGTGCTGTTCTGGAAGTCGCTGCCCGTGTCGGATGCGCAAACGGTGCTGTCGAAAGCGGCCATCGCCCTGCTCGTCGCGCCGCTGATCGTGGCCGCCGCCGCCAGCCTGACGTCGCTGGCCCTGCTGCTGATATTGAGCAGCGTGCTGGCGCTCAACGGCATCCACGTGTTTGCCGAACTGCTCGCCTCTCCCGGCCTGTATCTGGGTCCCTTGCGCGTGTTCGGCCTGCTGCCCGTGTATTGCCTGTGGGCCTTGCCGACGGTGGGCTGGCTGCTGATGGTATCGAGCTGGGCCAGGTCCAAAGTCTTCCTGTGGGCCATGGGCATCCCGCTGCTGCTGCTGGTCCTGACGGTTTGGGTGGGCAAGCTGACGCAGATGGAAACCGATGTCAGCTGGATACAGATGAATGTCATCGGCCGCGCCCTGCTGGGCACCATTCCCGGCAGCTGGTACCTGTTTGCGCCGGAACTGCTGCCGCAGGTGCAGGCCCTGGAGCATGGCTCGCACCTGGTGGCGCGCGTCGACGTCTTCAGCAACTCCTGGTCCAGCCTGGCCTTGCCAGCCCCGTGGCTGGGCGCGGCGGCCGGCGCGGCCATGATTTACGCCGCCATGCGCCTGCGCCGCTGGCGCGCGGAAAACTGAAACACTGCCTTTTGCCCCCGCATGACGCCCCGCCCGCCGGGGCGTTTTTTATTCCAGCCCCCTCTTTTTCACCCTGCCGATATTAACTATGTTTCTGATAGTGATAATCAAAAATCCCCTGCGCCTATAAAGACTATTCATTCGATATGCTTATATCGATATTAAAATTGCAAATAATTATTTCTATCGTATTTTATTGCCAATTAAATTTGATAATCACCGCAGCAAAAAGCAACAACTAGCAATCTGATAGCAAGACGATTTTTTGACGAAAGCCGCCAAAATACTGGAACGACACCGCGGAGAGGGCCGAAAACTGCCATTTCGTGACAATCCGTGATTATTGCCTTGAGCGAAGATTGACAGAATATAGCCATGGATAGTGGTCAAAATGAAATTGATTGTTTCAAAATTGAAACTACCATCAGAGTGACAGCGGATGTGATTGCCTGAAAACCAAGCGTGTTCGCCTGAAACAGCGCGTCCGGCAAGGCCGAACGGAACACAGCGCGATATTAAAAAACAAGGCAGGCGGAAATTAATGTGGAAATGGCATTTTAAATATTTTCAATGGCCGCACTTTTCAACCAGCGATTTTTAGTCAGATATGTTTTACTTGCCACTGCAGCCCTCGGCAAGCATTCAAGAACGATCACGGCCCAAGCCACGCCGGAGAAACCATGGAAACGAAATATATTTATTGATTTTTTAATATCTTAAAAAATTAAACGAAAACATAACCTATTCCGGAGAATTTCAAATGGCCACCACCCCGACCGTAGCACCAGTTTCCCCCAATGCCGAAGGCGCAGCCGCCAAGCTCGCCACACCGGCAAAAAAAGCCGCCAATGCCAACAATGGCGACCGCAAGCAGTATGACGAGGATGAACTGGCACGCGGCGCCGATGCAAGCCAGACCATGCCCCCCGAAAACGTCGTCGAAGTCACGGGCAGCGCCGATTCCGCCAATGCCGGCGCACTGGGCGCGGCAGCTGCCGCGGCTGCCCTCGCGGCGGCGGGCGGCGGCTCCGCCGCAGGCCAGGCGGGCAATGCAGGCGCCGACCTGGGCACGCCGCAAAGCGACAATAACGGCGGCGCTGCCGGCACGGTCGGCGCGGGCGCAGGTACCGCAGGCATCCCCAGCAGCAGCGTTGTGGATGTGGCAGGTGCATCGGCCGGCGCAGGAGCGGGCGCCGGCGCAGTGGGCGGCCTGAGCGGACTTGGCGCGCTGGGCGCCATCGGCGGCATCGGCCTGGTCGCGGCCGCTGCTGGCGGCGGTGGCAGCACCGCCGCCACCGGTGCAGGCACGGGTGGAACCGGCACGGGCGGCACGGGCACGGGGGGTACCGGTGGTACAGGCACGGGTGGCACGGGCGGCACCGGCGGAACCGGCACGGGCGGCACGGGCACAGGTGGCACAGGTGGCACAGGTGGTACAGGTGGCACGGGCGGTTCGACCGGCGGCCAGGGCGATGGCAGCGGCACGGGTGGGACGGGCGGTACGGGTGGCACGGGTGGGACGGGTGGGACGGGTACCGATCCGACCCATCAGTCCGTCATCTATTCCATCACCGACGCGGCCGTGCTGGCCGCGGCGGCAGCCCTCGCTGCTGCCAACAGCGCGCTGGCCGATGACGCCAATGCCGCTTCGGCAGCCCTCACCGCCGGCACGGCGCAGGCAGCCGCCGATGCGGCCGCCCTGGCCGACCAGTTGGCAGCCCAGGCGCAGGACGCGGCCGCCGCCGCACTGGCAGCGGCCAATAGCGCGGCCAACGATGACTCCCTGGCGGTCGCCGCCGCCAACCTGTCTGCCGCGGCACTGGCCGCCGCGACCGCCGCCACGAACGCGGACGGCGCGGCCGCAGCAGCAGCCGTCACGGCTGCCGCCTCGCTGGCCGCCACCACTTCGGCACAGAACGACGACGCGGCCGCCGCCGCAGCGGCCCAGGCGGCAGCGGCAGCCCATGCCGCCGCCGATGCCGCCAATGCCAAGGCGGACATGACCGACGCCAACGCCCTCCTGCTGGCCGCCGATGCGGCCGACGTGGCCGCCGCCGCGGCCGCAGCACAAGCCAACCTGACCGATGCCGCGGCGCTGGCCGTCATTTCCGACGCCGATGCCGCCAACGCGGCCGCCGCCCAGGCACTGGCCAACGCCACGGATGCCGATGCCCTGAATCTGGCCCTTGCCGCCGCCATCCAGGCCGCCGCCGTCGCGACAGCCCAGGCCAACCAGACGGACGCCGCCAGCCTGACGGTCACCGCCAACGCCGACGCCAGCGCCGCTGCGGCGGCCGCCACGCTGGCCAACGCCACCGATGCCAATGTACTGTCCGGCGTTGCCACTGCGGCAGACATTGCCGCAGCCAACGCCATCACCCTGGCCAATGCCACCGACGCGGCGGCCCTGGGCCTGGCCTCCGCCGCCGCCGATAGCGCCGCCGCGGCAGCCACCGCACTGGCCGCGCAGACGGATGCCGTGGCGCTGGCCATGGCCGCCGATGCCGCCGCCGGCGTGGCCGCATGGGATGCCTCGAATGCCAACGCCACCGACGCGGCGGCTCTCCAGATCAGCGCCGATGCCGCCCTCACGGCCTCGAACAATGCCGCCGCCCTGGCCGCAGCAAGCGATGCGACGGCCCTGGGACTGAACGTCACGGCGGCCGTGCAGGCAGCCAATGCCGCTGCCGCCACGGCAGCGCTGACCGACGCCAATGCGCTGGCGCAGATCTCCGACGCCGACGCGGCGGCAGCGCAGGCGGCCGCCACGCTGGCCGATGCCACCGATGCCGCCGCGCTCGACGCTGCGGCGGCCGCCGCAACCGCCGCAGCAGCCAGTGCCGCCGCGCTGGCAGCCCAGAGCGATGCCACGTCGCTGCAAGCCGCCTACGATGCGGCAGCCGCCGCCTCGGTAACGGCCACGGCGCAAGCGGACCTCACCGATGCCCCGGCCTTGACGGCGCAGGCCAATGCCGACGCCATCGCCGCCGCCAGTGCGCAAGCCACCGCCAACCAGACCGACGCCGCCGCGCTGGCCGCGGCAGCCGCCAGCGCCGACAGCAATGCCGCCCACGCACAGAGCGTGGCCGACCTGACGGATGCCGATGCCTTGCAGGCAGCCTATGACCAGGCCGTGATCGATGCGCAAAATGCACACAACCAGGCCAACCTGATCGACGTGAATGTCGCCCTGAACACGGCCGCCAGCGATGCCGCCGCCGCCACCCTGGCTATCACGGCAGCCATCAACGCCGGCCTCGGTTCGGCGCCCGACGTCGTTGCCCTGCAGGCGCTCGTGACGACGGCGCAGACGGCAGCCACTGTGGCCGATGCCGCCTTGTCGGGCAATACGGCCACGCTGGTCGCCAATGCGCTGGCCGCCGCCAATGCCGCCATCGCGGCGCAGGCAACGGCCGATCTTACCGACGCGAACGCCCTGGCGAACACGGCGACCCAGGCCACGGCAGCAGTGGCAAACTGGGCGCTGCAGGGCGTTTCCCTGCTGGCCAATGCCATCACCGACGTGGGCCTGGCCCAGACCGCGGCCAACGTCGCCAATGCGACGGCGGCCCTGACGGACGCCGCCGCGCTGGGCAGCGCCTCGACCGCCGCCAGCCTTGCCGCCGCTGCCGCCCAGGCGACGGCCGACCTGACCGACGCCAACGTGCTCGACGCTGCCGTCGCCACGGCCAACGGCGCGCTGGCGACCCTGACCACCATCGCCAACCAGACCGATGCCACGGCACTGGGCATTATTTCGAGCACGGCCGCAGCTACCGCCGCTGCCGCCACCACTGCCGCCAATGCCACCGATGCCGTGGCCCTGGCGGCCATCTCGAATGCCGATGCGCTGGCGGCCACGACGGCCGCCAGCCTGGCCAACCTGACCGACGCCACGGCCCTGGGCCTCGTCTCGACGGCCGATGCCGTCGCCGCCGCCACCTTGCAGGCGACCGCCAACCTGACCGATGCCACGGCCCTCGGCCTGATCGCGACGGCGGCCACCGCTGCGGCCACGGCCGCCGCCAACGTGGCCAACCTGACCGACGCCGTGGCGCTGGGCACCGTCAGTGCCGCTGCCACGGCCGCCGCCAATGCGGCCGCCGCCACGGCAGCGCTGACGGATGCCACGGCGCTGGGCCTGGTCTCGACGGCCGATGCCGCCACGGCCGCCACCCTGCAAGCGACCGCCAACCTGACCGACGCCGTCGCCCTCGGCCTGGTGTCCACGGCCGCCACGGCGGCAGCCAACGCGGCGGCAGCCACGGCCAACCTGACCGATGCCGTTGCGCTGGGCACCATCTCCACCGCCGCCACGCAGGCGGCCAACGTCGCCGCGGCCACCGCCAACCTGACGGACGCCGTCGCCCTGGGCCTCGTATCCACGGCCGATGCCGCCGCCGCCACGGCCGCCCAGGCCACGGCCGACCTGACCGATGCCGTCGCCCTGGGCCTCGTGGCGACAAGCAATGCGGCCGCCGCCACGGCCGCCGCCGCCCTTGCCGGCCTGACGGACGCCGTCGTGCTGGGCACCCAGCATACGCTGGACGTGACAGCCGCCACGCTGGCCGCCACCAAGGCCGCCCTGACCGATGCCGCGGCACTGACGGTGATCGCCAACAACGACGCCGCCAATGCCGCCAGCCTGGCCGCCTACTCGCACGCCCATCCGCTGGACCTGGTGGCGGCGCTGGCTGCCACCACGGCGGCCACCACGGCGTCGCTGTCGCTGGCCGCCGCGCAATCGGCGCAGGCGGACGATGCGGCCGCAGCCTCGACGGCAGCCACCGCCGCCGCATCGCTGACGGCGCTGAACAACGCGATCGCCGCCGACAATGCCGCCACGGCGGCCGCCACGCTGGCCACCACCTCCCAGGCCGCCTACCTGGCGGCGCAGGCCGCCGACACGGCAGCGACGACGGCGCACAACGTCGCCGCCACCTCGCTGGCGGCAACCCAGGCGGCGCAGGCGGCCGATGCCGCTGCCGCCTCCACCGCTGCCACGGCAGCCAGCGCCCTGGCGGCACTGAACGGCGCGCTGGCGGACGACGCCAATGCGGCCACCACGGCCCTGACGGCACAAAACGCCCTGAATGCCTATACGTCGGCGCTGGCGGACGATGCCGCCGCCGCAGCAGCAGCGATCGTTGCTGCCACCTCCCTGGCGGCCACGCACGCGGCGCAGCAGGCCGATGCGGCGGCAGCCAGCACGGCGGCCATCGCACAAAATGCCTTGGCTGCCCTGAACTCGGCGCTGGCGGACGACGCGGCGGCGGCCAGCACCGCCCTCACCGCCACGAATGCGCAGGCCGCCGCCGCGGCCGCCGTTGCCGCAGACACGGCAGCGGCCGCGGCGCAAGCCGTTGCCGCCATCTCGCTGGCAGTCACCCAGCACGCACAGGCGGACGATGCCGCCGCCGCAGCAGCAGCCGCCGTGGCAGCGGCTTCGCTGGCCGCCACGCAGACGGCGCAAGGGCTCGATAGCGCCGCCGCCGCCGCCGTGGCGGCCGCCGCCACGGCGCTGAGCGCCTACAACCATGCCTTGGCCGACGACGCCGCCGTGGTCCAGGCCACGGCCAATCTGGCTGCGGCGCAATTGGCCGCCACCAATGCCCATGCCGCCGATGCCGCCGCCGCGGCCGCGGCGGCCACTGCGGCAGCGGCGCTGACCGCCTACCATAACGCGCAAACCGACGACACGGCGGCGCTGAACGCCAACAATGCCTTGACGGCGGCCCAGCAACTGCTGGCTGCCATGCAAAGCGGCAACGTCCTCGTCAACTTGCAAGCCGTCGCGGATGCCGCGCAAAATGCGGCGACCCTTGCGGCCGCCGACGACGCCGCGGCGATCACCGCTGCGGCGACTGCCCTGGCGGCGCAAAATGCGGCGCAAGCGGCGCAAGCGGCCGACGCCGTCGCGCTGGCCGCCCACGCGGCGCTGCAGCTGGCCGTGGCCAATTTGAACATCGGCCTGAACGTCGGCACCACCGCCGCCACGGCGCAAGACTCGCTCAATGTCTCCGTCGGCGCCCAGGTCGCCCTTGGCAATGCGTCGCAAGCCGATGCCAACGCAGCGCAGGCGCTCGCCGCACTGAATGCGGCGCGTGCCGACGATGCGGCAGCGGCGCAGGCCCACGCCAATGCCCAGGCCGCCGATGCGGCAGCGGCACAGGCACAAGCCGACGATAACGCGGCGGCACAGGCAGCAGCCACCGCCGCCGCCTCGCTGGCCGCGGCGCAAGCCGCGCAAGCGAGCGATGCCAGCGCCGCCACGGCGGCCGCCAATGCCGCCGCCGCCCTGGCTGCGCTGCATGCGGCGCAGACCGACGACGCGGCCGCCGCCAGCACGGCGGCAGCCGCCCTGGCCGCCCAGCAGGCAGCCCAGCAGGCGCATGCCGACGATGCGGCCGCCGCCGCCGCCGCGACCAGGGCCGCCCTGTCTCTGGCAGCCACCACGGCGGCGCAGGCGGACGACAATGCCGCCAGCGTCGCCGCCGCCAATGCCGTCAGCGCCCAGGCGGCGTACACCGCCGCCCTGGCCGCCGACGCCGATGCCGCCACCCTGGCAGCGGCGGCACAGGTGGCGCAGGCTGCCGCCACGGCCGCGCAGCAGGCGGACGCCACGGCAGCCGCCTCGGCCGCCGCCGCTGCCGTCGCCCAGGCGGCCGCGATCAGCGCCCAGCAGGATGACAACGCCGCCGCCAACGCCGTCGCCCAGGCTGCCCACGCCGCCGCAGCCTACCAGGATGCCCTGGCGGCCGACGCGGCCGTGGCAAGCACGGCGGCCACGGCCGCCGCCGCCCACGCGGCAGCGACGGCGGCACAGAACGACGATGCCGCGGCAGCGGCAGCGCAGGTGCAAGCCGCCATTTCACTGGCTGCCGCCCAGCACGCCCAGGCCGACGATGCGGCAGCGGCCCAGGCCGCCCTCAATGTCATCAATGCGCAGGCGGCCTACAACGCGGCAGCAGCAGCCGATGCCGCCGCCGCGACGGCGGCAGCGGCAGCAGCCACCTCGGCAGCGGCCACGCATGCGGCCCAGGCGGACGATGCGGCAGCGGCCGCCGCGGCGGCCTTTGCGGCACAGGCCCACGCCAATGCGGCATCGGCCCAGGCCGACGACGCGGCAGCGGCCCAGGCCAACGCCAACGCGCAGGCAGCCGATGCGGCCCTGGCGCATGCCAATGCCGTCGCCGCGCTGACCGATGCCAGCGCGCTGGCCGTCATCTCGAACGCGGATGCCGCCAATGCCGCCAATACCCAGGCCATCGCCGACCAGACCGACGCGCATGCGCTGGGCCTGGCCGCCGATGCCGCCGCGGCAGCGGCGCTGAGCGCAGCCCATACGGCCGACCTGACGGATGCCAATGCCCTGCACCTGGCAGCCGACGCGGCAGCGGCAGCAGCCCTGCAAGCCCAGGCCCAGGCGGACCAGACGGACGCCCCGGCCCTGAGCGCCACCGCTGCCGCCGATGCGGCGGCAGCGGCCGCAGCCCAGGCGCTGGCCGACCAGACGGACGCCGCGCACCTGCTCGTGCTGAGCCAGGATGCCCTGCACAATCCGCAGACGGTAGCCGACTTCCACACGGGCTTGCCGACGGCAGGCGGCGACGTGATCGACATGTCGGCCATCGCCCACCTGACGGCGGCGGCAGCCGTGGGGGTCAACCTGGGCACGGACTTCGGCGCCGACAACCTGTTCATCTTCGACAGCACGGCCGTATCGATCCACGATGCCGCCAGCGCCATCGCGGCCGACAGCAGCGTGCTGTCGGGACAGGGCTACATCGTCATCGCCGATGCGCAAAACAACGGCGCCGTCACGGTGTATCACTCGAGCGACTTGAGCAACGCCCACGCCATCGACACGGCGCTGGTGCTGCTGAGCGGCGTGAACATCACGCAGCTGACGGCGGCGAACTTCCATGTCTGATGCCATGGCAGCGTAGCCAGGACGGCGGCAGGAGCGCGGACGCAATCGCGCCGCGCTCCTGCCGCCCGGTGATACCCAGTGCAACCCTGCAGGCCACGTGGCCGGAAAAACACGGGATGAGAGTACGCAGTTATCCAGCATCGCAACCTTGCCGGCGCCCCTGGGCCGGCATCCTGCCCTGCATCGCGGCCGTACTGGCGGCCACCGTCATGGCAAGCGTCCCCCCTTCCGCCGGCGCCCAGGGCGCCACGGCCTGGAGCTTCGACCAGGTCTTGCAGCAGGCGCTGCAAAGCCATCCGACCATCGCCGGCAAGCGCTCCGCGCAGGCGGCCGCGCGGGCCGACCTCGATGGCGCGCAATGGCAGCGCTTTCCCAGCCTGTCGGCCGAAGTACCCACGGGGTCGCAGGAAACGGGCGGCGTGGTGCGCATCGAACAGCCCCTGTGGAGCGGCGGACGCATCGACGCGGGCATCGATGCCGCCGGCAGCCGGCTCGACGCGGCCGGCGCGGCCATCGAGGAAGAACGCCTGTCCCTGTCCCTGCGCGTGATCGCCGCCTACACGGAAGCGCTGCGCCAGACGGCCCGCGTGCGCTCGGCCGAAGAAGGGCTGGCAGAACACCAGCGCCTGCTGGACATGATCAAGCGCCGCGTGGTGCAGTCGGTCAGCTCGCAGACGGACCAGCGCCTGGCCGAATCGCGCGCCTACCAGGCCGCCAATGACGTGTCGAACGCGCGCCAGGCGCAGGAAAACGCGCTGGCGCAGCTGTCGCAGCTGGCCGGCAAGCCCGTGCGCCTGGTCAGCAGCACCGGCATCGGCGTGGGCGAACCGCTGCCCGACGCCAGCCTGGAGCGCGTCATGCTGCAGGCCATCGCCTACTCGCCCACCCTGCACCGCCTCGATTTCGAGGCGCAGGCGGCCGACTCCGACATCACCCTGCAGCGTTCGGCCTACATGCCGAAAGTCGTGCTGCGCATGGAAAAACCCACGGGCGGCATCAATGCCGACAACCGCACGCGCGCCATGCTGGTGCTGCAGGCGCAGCCGGGCGCCGGCCTGTCGGCCAAGGCGGGGGTGGACGCAGCCGTCGCCAAGCGCGAAGGGGCGCGCGCCGCGCACGATGCGGCCGAACGCGACGTGCGTGAGCGCTTTACCCTGGACTGGAACGAGGCCGAGGCGAGCCGCCAGCGCCTGGGCAATGCGGGCGAAGCGAGCACCACCTCGACACAGGTGTTCGAATCGTATGCGCGCCAGTACGTCATCGGGCGCAAGAGCTGGAACGACGTACTCAACGCCGTGCGCGAAGCCACCCAGGCGCAGTTCGCCCTGGAAGACACGCGCGCGCAAGCCATCGCCGCCAGCCTGCGCCTGGCCGCGCAGACGGGCACCCTGGCCGGGCGCACGGCGCCGGCCGGCGTGGCGCAACGCAATTGACACCGACAGCACACACAGGAGACAGCGTGGATACCTCCATCAAACACGGCTTGCTGACCCTCGTCGACCGCGCCGCGCGGCTGACGGGCCAGCACCTGGCCGCCGCCCGCCTGGCCGACCTGCAGCGCCAGCTGGAAGACCTCGACGACCATGGCGCGCCCGCCATGGTCCTGACCGCCATCTGGCAGGCGGCCGGGCTGGAAGGCGCGGCGCACCTGCTGCACGAACCGACGCCGGGCGAGCTGCCGTTCGCCGTCTACAGCCCCAGCACGGGCTGGGGCCTGCTGCAGTCGCGCGGCGCCGACGGCGCCTGGCGCGGCGAAGGCGTCGATGGCCGCGCCTTGCAGCTGGCATCGCTGGCCGGCCTGGCCTGCGTGGGCCTGCCGCGCCGGCCCGAAAAGAGCGCGGCGCGCCCCGGCGCCCTGGGCCTGGTGCGCGACGCCCTGTGGCTGAAGAAAAGCGTGTTTGTCGACGCCGTGCTGGCCACCGCGCTGGTGACCCTGCTGACCATGGCCACCTCGCTGTTCTCCATGCAGGTGTACGACCGCGTCATCCCCAACCAGAGCTTCAGCACCCTGTGGGTGCTGGTGGTGGGCGTGGCCCTGTCGATCGGCCTGGAATTCATCCTCAAGCAGGTGCGCAGCCGCATCGTCGACCACTCGTGCAACGATGTCGACCACGAACTGTCGGAATGGTTTTTCCAGCGCATGCTGGGCATCCGCATGGAAGCGCGCCCCGCCTCCGTCGGCACCCTGGCGGCGCAGGTGAAGGGCTTTGAAATGGTGCGCGGGGTGCTGACATCGACCTCGCTGTTCGTGCTGACGGACGTGCCCTTCGCCCTGATCTTCCTCGCCATGATCACCATCATCGGCGGGCCGCTGGTGGTGGTGCCGCTGGTGGCCCTGCCGCTGGCCCTCGTGTGCGGCCTGATGTTCCAGCGCGCCATCCAGGCCCACACGCGCAAGAACCTCAACGCCAGCAACCGCAAGGCGGGCCTGCTGGTCGAAGCCGTCGATGGCGTGGAAACCCTCAAGGGCAGCAGCGCCGAATGGATGATGCAGGCGCGCTGGGCCGAGCTGGTGGCCGAGAGCAGCCACGCGGAACAGAACATCCGCGACTACGCGGCCCTGTCGCAGAACATCACGGCCGCCTTCCAGCAGCTGACCAACGTGGCGCTCATCTCCATGGGCGCGTGGTTCGTGGCCGAGAACCAGATGACCATGGGCGCGCTGATGGCGTGCACCATCATCAGCAACCGCGCCCTGATGCCCATCGTGCAACTGCCCGCCGTGATGGTGCAGTGGGCGCACGCGCGCGCCTCGATCGACGGCCTGGAACAAGTCATCAGCCTGCCCAACGAAGCGGACAACGCACAGTTCGCGCTGACGCCGCGCAGCCTCGATACGGGTTTGCGCTTCGAACGCATCCGCTTCACGTATGGCGGCGCGCAAAAGGTGGCGCTGGAAGTGGAAAGCCTGGCCATCCGCCCCGGCGAACGCGTCGGCCTGGTGGGCGCCATTGGCTCGGGCAAGAGCACCCTGCTGAAACTGGCGTCGGGGCTGTACCAGCCAGCCGAGGGCAAGGTGTACCTGGGCGACGTCGACATGGCCCTGCTGGCGCCGCCCGTGGTGCGCGAAATGGTCGGCTACCTGCCGCAGGAAACGCGGCTGTTCAGCGGCAGCCTGCGCGACAACCTGTTATTGGGACTGGCCGACCCGGGCGAGGAAGCCATCCTCGCGGCGGCCAGGCGCACGGGCCTGATCGAGCTGATACTGGGCCAGCCGCGGGGCCTGGCGCTGGCCATCACCGAGGGTGGACGCGGCGTGTCGGGCGGCCAGCGGCAATTGATCGCCGTCACGCGCCTGCTGCTGGCCAAGCCGAAAATCTGGCTGCTCGATGAACCGACGGGCGCCATGGACGCGAAGACGGAAGCGCGCATCGTGGGGCTGCTGGGCGAACTGGCGGCCGAAGGCGTGACGATGGTCGCCACCACGCACAAGAACGCCCTGCTGCCCCTGCTCGACCGCCTGGTGGTGCTGCAGGCGGGCAGAGTGCTGCTCGACGGACCGCGCGACGTCGTCCTGGCCAAGCTGTCGGGCAAGCCGCAAGCCGTTCCCGCTTCCGCGCCCGCTCCGGCGGTCCAGGCGGCGGCGCAAGGAGCCGTCGCATGAAACTGGCCAAGGTCGACACGAAGGAGGAAACCAAACGGGGCCGGGTGCTGATCTGGAGCTGCACGGCGGCGCTGGCGGGTGTCATCGCCTGGGCGTCGTGGGCGGAGCTGGACCAGGTCACGCGCGCCAATGGCCAGGTGATCGCCAGTTCGCGCAACCAGGTGATCCAGGTGGCCGACGGCGGCGTGCTGGCCGAACTGCGCGTGCATGAAGGCAGCGTCGTGAAAAAAGGCGAATTGCTGGCGCGCTTCGACCGCACGCGGGCCGAGACGAGCTACCTGGAGAGCACGGCCAAGGCGGCCGGCCTGAAGGCAACCGTGGCGCGCCTGCAGGCGGAAGTATTTGGCGGCACGCCGAAATTCCCGCCCGAACTGCAGGCGTTTCCCGAATTCCGCGCCAACCAGATGACCTTGTTCACCAAGCGCCAGGGCGCCGTGCAGGCGGAAGTGGGCGCGCTGGAAAGCGCCATGAAGCTGATCAAGGAAGAGCTGGAAATGAACTTGCCGCTGCTGGAGACGGGCGACGTAAGCCGCGCCGAAGTGCTGAAGCTGCGGCGGCAAGTGGTCGACATCCAGGCGCAGATCACCAACCGGCGCAACAAATACCTGCAGGACAGCCAGACGGACCTGGTGAAAGCCCAGGAAGACCTGGCCGGCGTGCTGCAGACGGTGACGCAGCGCAAGGAGCAGCTGGGGTCGACGGACATCTACGCGCCCACGGATGGCATCGTGCGCAACGTGCGCCTCACCACCCTGGGCGGCGTGGCCAAGCCGGGCGAGGAAATCCTGCAGATCGTGCCCACGGACGACGACCTGATCATCGAGGCGAAAGTGAAACCGGCCGACATCGCCTTCATCAAGCCGGGCCTGCCCACGGCCGTGAAACTGGACGCCTACGACTACGGCATCTACGGCCGCCTGCGGGGCACGGTCAGCTACATCAGCGCGGACACTTTAAGTGAAGACAACAAAGGCAACGAACAGCCCTACTACCGCGTGCAGATCAAGACCAGCGGACGCAACCTGGTTGGCAAGAACGGCGAGCCGATCCTGATCCAGCCCGGCATGACGGCCACCGTGGAAATCAACACGGGGCGCAAGACGGTATTGCGCTATCTCACGAAACCGATCACCAAGACGTTCTCGGAATCGATGGGGGAGCGCTGAAGCAGTGTGCTTTTAGCGCGCAGGCTTCAGGCGGCCGATGACGCTGGCCACCTTGGCCGTGATCATGTCGACGGCGGGGCCGTTGGCGCCGTGCGGCAGGATGACATCGGCATTGCGCTTGGTCGGCTCGATGAATTGCTTGTGCATGGGGCGTACTGTTTCCAGATACTGCTCGATGACGCTTTCCACCGAGCGGCCGCGTTCCGTAATGTCCCGTTGCATGCGGCGGATGAAGCGCACGTCGGAGGCCGTGTCGACAAAGATCTTCAGCGACATCATGTCGCGCAAGTCCTCGTCATACAGGGCAAACAGGCCTTCGATGACGATCACGGGGGCCGGCTTGACCAGTATGGTCCTGTCGGAGCGGTTGTGCAGCGTGAAGTCGTACTCCGGCATCTCGATCGATTCGCCGTTGCGCAAGGCCTGGATGTGCTGCACCAGTAATGGCCACTCGAACGCCTGCGGATGGTCGTAATTCTGCTGGCGGCGCACTTCCGGGGAAAGGTGGGTCTGGTCGCGGTAGTAGTCGTCCTGCATCACGACAGAGACCATATCGGCGCCAAACGAGGCGAGCACTTGCTGGGATACCGTGGACTTGCCGCTGCCGCTACCGCCTGCGACACCGATGACAAATGGTTGGAAAGGAATATTATGCATGCCGAATGATACCGGAAACGCGGCCAAACGGACAGGGAGCGGCTGACTCACAATGCGGCATGCGGCAATTCCGCGGCCCCTGCCGCCCGGCCGCCCTGCGCCCCGGACGCGCTAATCGGCGCGCGCCCCTGCGGCGGCATGCCGATATTGCTCAAGCATGCCGCCAGCATAATCTACTTTCCATGCTGCAAGGCAGACTCGCCCGCAGCTCAGCGCTTTTCCTTGTTGATCGCTTGCAGCAGCTTGAACGCTTCGTGCTCGATCGCCGGTTCAGCCTCCGCCAGCTCCTTGCTCGCCCGCACGTACGCGGCCCGCTTGCGCTCCTTCTTTTCTTCCGGCGCGACGGCCGCCGTCATGCCGGGCATGATGAGCTGGGCACCGGAGTTGTACTTCTTGTGGATGACCTGCTTGCCGTAGGGGGTGGTATAGAAGCGGGTCATCTCGGTGGCCGTATCGGCGGAAATGACGCGCGTGAGCGCGGGCGCCAGGCGCTGGTATATCTCTGCGGGCGGAACCTTGTCGAGCTTGGCCAGCACGGCCTGCTTCTGGCCTTCGTTGGAGTAGCGGCTGCGGGCGGCGACGCCTTTCAATACTTTTTCAATCTGCATCGCGCCAAGCAGGTCCTGCACGGCCTTGAGATGTGCCGGCGCAGGTGCGGCGGACTGCGTTGCCGGCGCGGCGGCGGCACCGGCGGGGCCTGCGCAAACCAGCGACAGGCCCAGTACGACTTGCATTGCAAACTTCATGAGTTTCCTTTGGATGAGGAGGTAAATGCCCGCTGCACGCGCTGGCAACGCCACGGCAGACGGGGTCATGCCGGTCGAACCACGGGGCGGTCGGATCTTGCCGGCCGCCAGCAGTCACCGGTAGCCGCCAAACAGGTTCAGGGCAAGGTACGCCAGGACAACGACGATGAAGGCAATGCCGCAGTAAGTAGACCACATCATGAACTTGCCCTCGGCGCTACCCTCCTTGCTCAGCCTCGAATAATAGGCCCAAGCATCTCCCGGCTCATAGGCTTTCTTCTTGCGGTGTTTGTAGTCGATGATCTGGTTGGGGATGCCAAAAAAGATGATAAACAGCAATAAAATACCCTTTAACACTAGCATATCGCTCTCCGCCTGTCGTTGCCTGCATGTCTGTACCGCCAGGCTGGTCGTCAGCGTGGCGGATGGTTTACCGTATGGGATGGCGGCACGAGAGCATAACGAAATACCATGCAAAAAAAAGTCACACATTGTCACATTCGCATGCATGGCTGCTGATGGCGCGGTCGGTGAGCCCGGCAGCGGCACTTGGCGGACTGGTCAGCTGCCATGCAGCAGCTGCGCGTACAGCCCGGCTACCCGCCCGGCCGTGATGCCCTCGCGCTGCTCCACGGCCAGCGGGTGCTCCGTCGGCTCCAGCTCGATGGACGGACGCAGGCCATCGTCGCGCAGGTGCACGCGGGTCTTCAGGTTCAGGGTGTCGGGATAGGCAGGCAGGCGCGTGCTGAGCCAGCCGAAGAAGGGGCCGATGTGGGCCCGTTTGGCATCGTGGAAACAGGCATCCCAGGCGTCGAAGCTGTCGCCGCTCAGCGACACCCACACGCCCCAGCTGAACGGCTCATCGGACCCATGCACGGGGATATCGATGGTGGCGGGCACGAAGCAGTACGCTTCGTCGACGACGCAGGCATCGCTGTCGAGCTGGCAGCGCGCCGCCCGTTCGGCGGGCGCGATCTGCTCGTACAGCCACGGCGCATCGGCGCCGAAGCCGGGCATGCCCGTGTGGGTCTCGCCGCATTCGCGGCACAGGAAGGAAAATGTCACGCGGGAAGGACACCTTACTCGAATTGCTTGCGGAACGCCTCGAACTGTGCCGCCAGGCCGTCGAAATCGCTGCGCAGCTGCAGCACTTCCTGTTCCAGCTGGGCGACACGACTGCCCTGCTGCGGCACGCTGACGGCGCCGGCGAAACCGGCCGCCGTCTCGCTCTGCGCCAGCGCTTCCTCGCCGCCCAGCAAATGGCCGTAGCGCGGCTCCTTGGCGCCGGGCGCGACGGCCAGCCTGGCCACCAGCGGCGGGTATTTGTCGATCAGGAACTGCAGGCCGGACTCCACTTCCGCCACGGACTTGAATTCATGCACCCGGCCGCTGCGGCTGCGGATCTCGCCCGCCGTCTGCAGGCCGCGCAGCATCAGGATCGTCAGGATGGCCAGTTTATCCTGCTCCAGCGACCACTTGATGCGCATGCGGTGCTCGTACTTGGCAACCCGGGCGCCCGCCTGCGTGATGCCGTTGACGAATTTGCGCTGCATCAAGCGCTGCAGCACGTCGTACACGGTTTCCTCGGACAGAGCCATGACGGGGTCGCGGCTGGACAACTGGTTGCAGCCGTTGGTCAGGGCGTTGAGCGACAGCGGGTAGCTGTCCGGCGTCAGCGCTTCCTTTTCGGCCAGCACGGCCAACACGCGGATCTCGAAGGGGTCGAGCAGGTTCGGATTGTCGCTGCTTTTATCAGCTGCCGTCACATCAGTATTCATGCATGGATCCTTAATCGACCAGTTTGTTCATTTGCTCGGAATCAAATTTATCACATTCAGGCACGCCCTGGCAGCAGATGCCCGCCGCCTTCAGGGTGGCGAGGATGGTTTCGATGCGCTGCTCCTGCGCCACGGCATGCGTGATCAGGCCTTGCAGGGCCTTCGACAGCGGGTCGTCGCCGTTCGGCGTGACGCCATACGCGGCAAACAGGTGCGCCGTGCTGCCTTCGCGCAGGGCGTTGACGTCCTTTTGCACGATGTGCGCGGGGTTGCCGACAGCAGTGCCGCCGGCCGGCACGGGTTTCAGGAGCACGGCGTTCGAGCCCACCTTGGCGTACTCGCCCACGGTAAAACTGCCCAGCACCTGCGCGCCGGCGCCGACGATGACGCCCCGTTCCAGGGTCGGATGGCGTTTGCTGCCGCTGTGCAGCGAGGTACCGCCCAAAGTGACCCCCTGGTAGATGGTGCAGTCGTCGCCGACGACGGCCGTCTCGCCGATCACCACGCCGAAGCCGTGGTCGATGAAGACGCGCCGGCCGATGGTGGCGCCCGGGTGGATCTCGATGCCCGTGATGATGCGGCCGATATACGAAATGAAGCGCCCTACCCACTTCATGTGCCGCGTCCAGCACCAGTGCGCCCAGCCATGCATGACGATGGCGTGCAAGCCAGGATAACAGGTCAGCACCTCCCAGCCGTTGCGGGCGGCGGGGTCACGTTCGATGATGCTGTTGATGTCTTCGCGCAAGTGGTGGAACATAAGACGGATTTCTGAATGGGTAAGAGACAAGACGCAAATGGTAGCGTATTCGGCGGCGTGCTGCCGGAGAGGCAGATAAACAAGCGCCGCCTCGAGGGCGGCGGCTGATCAAAGAAGCGCTACAAAACGTTCAGGGCAAGGCGCATTGCCGAAGACAGTACGCAAGTACGGCGAGACAGTGCAACGCCGCCCTGGACGTTTTTTAGCCTTCTTTCGCGATGCGCTGGCGGCGGGCTTCGTACAGACACACGCCGGAGGCCACGGATACGTTCAGGCTTTCGACGGAGCCGAACATCGGGATGCTGACGAGGATGTCGCAGGTGTCGCGCGTCAAGCGGCGCATGCCCTCGCCTTCGGAACCCATGACGAGGGCCGTCGGGCCCGTGAAATCGGCTTCGTACAAGCCTTTTTCGCCGTCGTCCGAGGTGCCGATCAGCCAGATGCCGCGCTCTTTCAATTCGCGCATGGTGCGTGCCAGGTTCGTCACGGTGATGTACGGGACGGTTTCGGCGGCGCCGCTGGCGACCTTGGCGGCTGTGGCATTCAGGCCTACGGCACGGTCCTTCGGCACGATGACGGCATGGGCGCCGACGCCGTCGGCCACGCGCAGGCAGGCACCCAGGTTGTGCGGGTCGGTGATGCCGTCGAGAATCAACAGCAGCGGCGGGCCGTCGATGGCGTCGAGCAACTCATCGAGATTGCGCGCCAGCGACAGCTGCGAGGCAAAGGCGATCACGCCCTGGTGGCGGCGCGTGCCGACGATTTTATCGAGACGCGAGGAATCGACGGGCATGACGCGCACGTTGGCTGCCTTGGCGGCGGCGATCATGTCCTTCATGCGGCCATCGACGCGGCTGGCATCGACGAAAATTTCTTCCACGGACGACGCTTCATGACGTAGACGCGAGGTGACGGCGTGGAAGCCGAAAATCATTTTATTCTTCATTATTTATCGTTTCTTCTTGCTTGTTTTTGATGCAGATACAGTTTTTGCTGCTCGTGGTGCCGCCGCAGCGGGCGCCGCGGCTGGTTTCTTGCTGCGCTTCGGCTCGGCTGCCTTGGGAGCTGCCGCCTTCGGCGCTGCCTTGGCTTGCGCCTTGGCGGCAGGTTTGGCGCCATTGGCACGGCCGCCGGAACCATTGCCGGACTTGCCGCCGTTGTTGACGCTGGCCTTGATCTCGTGGCGCTGCTCGGTCGCGGGACCGGGCTTGACCATGGATTTCTTTTCGCCCTTGCGCTTGCCGCCGCCGTTCGGCTTGGCCGGCTCATCTTCGCCCGCCAGTTCCGCGTCGGTGACCAGACGCAGGTCGATCTTGCGCGTTTCCAGGTCGACACGTGCCACTTGCACCGTCAGGCGGTCCGTCAGCTGATAACGCTTGCCCGTGCGTTCGCCGCGCAGCTCATGGCGCGCATCGTCGTACTGGAAGTAATCGGTGCCCAGCTCGGTGACGTGCACCAGGCCTTCGACGAACAGGGTGTCCAGTTGCACGAAGACGCCGAACGTCGTCACGCCCGTGATGGTGCCCGTGAACTCTTCGCCCAATTTATCCTGCATGAAGTAGCACTTGAGCCACGCTTCCACGTCGCGCGACGCTTCGTCGGCGCGGCGCTCGTTGGCCGAGCAATGCACGCCCAGCGCGTCCCAGATGGTCAAATCGGTCTTCTTCGGCTTGCCGTCCGCCTTGTCCTTGGCCTGCTGCTTGCGCGTGGCGTTCGACACGTTGGTGTTCAGCACGACTTTATCGGACAGCTTCGGCTCGTATTTCTTGCCTTGCAGAATGGCCTTGATGGCGCGGTGCGTCAGCAGGTCGGGATAGCGGCGGATCGGGCTGGTGAAGTGGGCATACGCCTCGTACGCCAGGCCGAAGTGGCCGATATTGTCCGGGCTGTAGACGGCTTGCTGCATCGAGCGCAGCAGCATCGTCTGCAGCAGGGCCGCGTCGGGACGCTGCTTGATCTGCTGCATCAGGGTCTGGTAATCGGAGGCCGACGGCGTATCGCCGCCCGTCAGGTTCAGGCCCACCTGTTTCAGGAAGGTACGCACTTGCGTGAGCTTTTCCTTGGTCGGGCTGGCGTGGATGCGGTAGGTGCCCGGGTGCTTGTTACGCAGCAACAAGTCGGCCGCGCAGACGTTGGCCGCCAGCATGCACTCTTCGATGATCTTGTGCGCGTCGTTGCGCGTGCGGGGGATGATCTTTTCGATCTTGCCGACGCTATTGCAGACGATATACGTTTCCGTCGTCTCGAAATCGATGGCGCCCCGCTCCGTGCGTGCTTTCAGCAAGGCGCGGTAGACGGCTTCCAGGTTCTGCAGGTGCGGCAGGATGTCCGCGCGGCGTGCCGCCTCGGGTCCCTTGGTGTTGCCCAGCACGGCAGCGACTTCGTCATAGGTCAGGCGCGCGGCCGAATGGATCACGGCCGGATAGAACTGGTAAGCCTTCAGCTCGCCCTTGTCGCTGACGACGGCGTCGCACACGAGGGTCAGGCGGTCGACGGCCGGATTGAGCGAGCACAGGCCATTCGACAGCTTTTCCGGCAGCATAGGGATCACGCGGCGCGGGAAGTACACGGACGTGCTGCGTTCGAGCGCGTCGATATCGAGCGCGTCGTTCGGCTTCACGTAATGGCTGACGTCGGCAATCGCCACGATCAGGCGGAAGCAGTTGGCGCGGCCCACCTTGACGGGTTCGCAATACACGGCATCGTCGAAATCGCGCGCATCCTCGCCGTCGATGGTAACGAGCGGCACGTCGCGCAGGTCGACACGGTCCTTCAGGTCGGCGGCGCGCACTTCGAAGGGCAGCTTTTCCGCCTGCTTCAGGGCGGCAGCGGAAAAGACGTGCGGCACGTTGAATTTACGTACAGCAATCTCGATTTCCATGCCGGGGTCGTCCAGGGCGCCCAGCACTTCGACGATCTTGCCGACGGGCTGCTTGAAGCGCATGGGCTGTTCCGTCAGCTCGACGCTGACGATCTGCCCGGCCTTCGCCTTGCCCACGGAACCGGTGACAAGGATATCCTGGCCGATGCGCTGGTCTTCCGGCGCCACCACCCAGTTGCCGTTTTCCTGGATCAGGCGGCCAATGACGTGGGTGTTGGCGCGCTGCGTGACTTCGACGATCGTGCCTTCCGGGCGGCCGCGGCGGTCGGTGCCGACGATGCGGGCCATGACCTTGTCACCATGCAGTACTTTCTGCATTTCTTTCTCAGGCAGGAACAGGTCGGCGCTGGCGTCGTCGGGAATGACGAAGCCGAATCCATCGCGGTGGCTGGTGACGCGGCCGGCGACGAGCGCGCTCTGGTCGGCCAGCGAGAAGACGCCGCCGGCATCAGACTTGAGCTGGCCGTCGCGCTCCATCGCCTTCAGGCGACGGACCAGGACATCCATGGAATCGGCATGCACTTGCAGCGTTTTCCCGAGAGTCTGCGGATCGAGAGGCGCGTTGACGCTGCGGAATATGCCGAGAATGTCCTCCCGGCTGGGGATGGTGTGGGTATTTTGGCTCAAAAGTATTTCTATAGTTGTTATTGACAGTGATCAAACGGAGAACAAAGACCGATGACATCACCGTCAATATTGACACGGTGATGTCCGGTAGTGTACCGGACGACGCCTTGGTTTGCCTAACGGACAGCGTGTCGGAAACAGTACAAGACGCCCGCCGATGAAAAAAAGGAGAAAAGCTGCGCAATGCATTTGACTTCGGCAAATATTGCTCTATAATCTCGGTCTCTTGCAGCGACAAACCTTCACGGGAATGCAGTTGCAGGAAAGCGGTACAGGGTTGATGTGCAGTATGGAGCGAAAGCTCATCTGGCGCAAAACTCTTCAAGTCGCTATAATAGCAGAATTGTTGCAGTGAGTTGTTTTGCAACAAATACTCGAGCAGTAAAATGTAGTAAGTCACAGCAGCATCAGTGCCCACGTGGCGGAATTGGTAGACGCGCATGGTTCAGGTCCATGTGCCTTCGGGTGTAGGGGTTCGAGTCCCTTCGTGGGCACCATACCTAATTCGCTAAAAAGCCGCAAACTTTCACGAGTTTGCGGCTTTTTTCATTGTCGACGCCAATCATCCTGTCGGCATTCTTGACAGTTGCCAGCCTCGCAAGCGCCAAGTCCCTGATTTTAAAGCCGAGCACGCTTCTTGCCTGAAGGATGGCATCGCCATTTCCGGAGCGCTGCCATGAAAAGCCTCGTCGCCGTCCTCGCCCTGATCCTGCCTGCCGGCACCATCGCCTCACCCCTGTTCCATCTGCAATACGTGCCCGGTACCTCGCTGCAGGCGCAACTGGGATTCCAGGCGGCGGCCGCGCGCTGGTCGCGCGTGCTGACAGACAATGTCACCATCGACCTGACGGTGGGCTTCAATTCGCTGGGAGGCAATATCCTGGGACAGACGGGCTCGTCGGAAGCGTTTTACCGCTACAGCGACTTTCGCAGCGCCCTCGCCGCCGACGCCACTTCCGCCATCGACCAGCAGGCACTGGCGCACCTGCCCACGGGCGACAGCTTCGGCATGCTGATCAACCGCACAGCCAACAATCCCAACGGCCCCGGCAGCGCCCTGCCCTATGTCGACAGTAATGGCGACGCCAACAATCGCCTCTTATCATTGAGCAACGCAGAAGCCAAGGCCGTCGGCCTGGCGCCGCCGCCGCAATCACTGGACGGCTGCATCGGCAATTGCGACGGCTTCATCCAGTTCAACAGCGATTTCAACTTCGATTTCGATCCCGGCGACGGCATCGGCGCCAACAGCATCGACTTCATCGGCGTGGCCATGCATGAAATCGGGCACGCGCTGGGCTTTCTCAGCGGCGTGGACATCCTCGACTTCAATTCGCCGCCGTTGGGCGGGCCATACGACGACACGGAATTTACCTACGTCTCGGGACTGGACCTGTTCCGCCACTCCGCCGAGAGCGCCGCAGCCGGGGTGATCGACTGGACCGCCGACAAGCGCGACAAATATTTTTCGCTCGACCGCGGCGCCACGCGCGGGCCCCTGTTCGCCAACGGCGTCTACCACGGCGACGGCGACCAGGCCAGCCACTGGCGCGACAACCTGCACCTGGGCATCATGGACCCGACGGTGGCGTATGGCGAATTGCTGCGCCTGCGCTGGAACGACGTGATGGCCCTGGACGCCATTGGCTGGGATATCGCCCCGAACGCCATCCCGGCGCCGGGCACCGCATGGCTGCTATGCCTGGCGCTGATGCTGCTGGCATTGCAGCAACGACGCCAAATACGCTGAAAAAACAGGCAGTTTTCATAGGGAAAAGCCATTTTCGGAAGAAAAACCATGTTTCTTGAAGAAAAGTGCAAAATGTTGATTGACCGAATGCGCGCCAGCCCTTATGATTTTGTCCTCGCTGCAGAACATGCAGCGACAAGCAGCAAGCAGTAACAATGCCCACGTGGCGGAATTGGTAGACGCGCATGGTTCAGGTCCATGTGCCTTCGGGTGTAGGGGTTCGAGTCCCTTCGTGGGCACCACCAGCAGCGAGTTGTTCATCGTTGTGGTCCGCAGTAAAAAGTAGTAAGGTAGCAAAGTAGTCAGCAGCATAATGCCCACGTGGCGGAATTGGTAGACGCGCATGGTTCAGGTCCATGTGCCTTCGGGTGTAGGGGTTCGAGTCCCTTCGTGGGCACCACCAGCAACGAGTCGTTTTCGTTGTGATCCGCAGTACAGTAGTAAGACATCGCAGTAAGCAGCAACAAGCAGCATCAGTGCCCACGTGGCGGAATTGGTAGACGCGCATGGTTCAGGTCCATGTGCCTTCGGGTGTAGGGGTTCGAGTCCCTTCGTGGGCACCATTACCTAATTCGCAAAAAAGCCGCAAACTTTCACGAGTTTGCGGCTTTTTTCATTTCTGCATGTCTTCCACGGCAGATGCCGCGCGGTTTTCCCGCCTGCGGCACCCTTTCCTCTTGCTTACTTGCCCAGCGCCGCCTTGACGGCGTCGGCCAGGGTCGTCGTCGGACGGCCAATCAGCGCGCTCAATTGCTTGCCATGGTCTTCCAGGCCGCCCTTGGCCGCGCCCGCATCGGAATCGGCCAGCAGGTCGGCAAAGCCTTCCGGCACGCCCACGCTCACCAGCGCCGCCTTGAAGTCCGCCTGCGGCAGATTCTTGTAGACGATCGCCTTGCCCGACTGGCGCGCCACTTCGGCCGCATATTCCGTCAGGGTAAAGCCGTGGTCGCCGGCCAGTTCATAGATGGCTTGCGGCTGGGCCGCCGTCAGCACGGCAGCGGCCGCCGCCGCGTAGTCGGCGCGCGCGGCCGACGAGAAACGCCCGTCTTGCGCCGCGCCCAGCACGACGCCATGCTCAAGCACGGGTGCCAGGTGTTCCGTATGGTTTTCCAGATACCAGCCGTTGCGCAGGAATGTGTATGGCAGGCCCGAGGCGCGGATGGCCGCTTCCGTGACCACATGCTCGGCGGCCAGGCCCAGCGGCGAGGTATCGGCACGCAAGACACTGGTATAGGCCAGCAGGGACACGCCGGCGCGCCTGGCCGCGTCGATGACATTCTGGTGCTGCTGCGCGCGCTGGCCCACTTCGCTCGACGAGATCAGCAGGATCTTCGTTGCCCCCTTGAAGGCACTGTCGAGACTGGCGCCATCGTTGTAATCGGCCTGGCGCACTTGCACGCCCTTGGCGGCCAGGTCGGCGGCCTTGGCGGGAGTGCGCACGGCGGCGATGATGTTGGCTGCGGGAACGGATTGGAGCAGGCTGGCAATGACGTGATGACCCAGGTTGCCTGCGGCGCCGGTGATGACGATCATGATTTCTCCTTGGAAGGTGAGTGGTAAAACCCTATAATAAAAGTATTACTAACTTATTGTAAGTACGTACCTTTTGGTAAGTATAGGATTTCTTTTTTGCCACGAACTAGCCGCGCCTGACGGCGTCAACCAGACGGACACCCTATCATGGATATAGACACTCCCGGCGCCAGTCTGCGCGCCGCCCTTGCCCGGCAAAACCAGGCGGCCCACCTGCTGGCGGCCGCCTGCCCCTCGCGCGCCGTGCTCAGCCACCTCACCAGCCGCTGGGCCGTCCTGGTGCTCGTGTTGCTGCTGAGCGGCACGCGCCGCTTCAGCGAACTGCGCCGCGAAGTGGGCGGCGTCAGCGAAAAGATGCTGGCGCAAACCCTGGAAGCACTGGCGGGCGACGGCTTCGTGCTGCGCCAGGCCTACATGGTGATCCCGCCGAAGGTGGAATACAGCCTGACGCCGCTGGGGCGCGAGGCGGCCGAGCGGCTGGCCGCGCTGGTCGACTGGATCGAGGACAACTACCCGCGCATCGAGCAGGCGCGCGCCGACCTGGCGGCCGCGCCCGCGGCAAAAAACGCCGCGTGAACGCGACCCGTCTGCATTGCTTTTCGTCATCAAGAATTATCGTTTACTCCTACTTGCCTTGATGTAATACTAGTCCCATGAACCGCGTAAGGGCGCGACACCATGAATCAGTTGATTTCCTCCATCACCGACCGGGCCAATGTGCTGCTGGTCAGCAATTCGCCGAACGATGTGCGCGAACTGCTGTATGTGCTGGACCGCCACAACCTGGGCACGGGCCTGGCGGGCGACGTCGATGCAGGCGTGGAACTGGCCGCGGGCGGCACGGACCTGATCCTGCTCGATGCGGCCCTGGCGGGCACGAATATCGGCGCGGCCTGCATGCGCCTGCGCAATGCGGGCGGGCGCCACGGCGTGCCGCTGCTGCTGATGTCGGCCACGCCCAGCGCCGAGGAACAGGGCCGCAGCGTGGGCGCTGGCGCTTCCGACTACATCAAGATGCCCTTCAATGCGCGCGACGTGGCGGAAAAGATCCTCATGGAACTGGCGCTGCACAAGGCCGACGCGCCCATGCCCCGCCCCGCCACGCCGCCGCGTCCCCTGCACCCGCAGACGCTGGAAGTCAATTACCACTCCATCCTGGCCGGCTCGCCCGATGCCGTCCTGCTGTTCGACATCGACAACAAGCTGCTGATCGACGCCAACCACCTGGCCGAGGAGCTGTTCGGCATGCCGCTGGCCGAACTGCTGCAGGGCGGCATGGAACCGCTGTTTCCCCGCACGCAGGAAGATGGCCGCGCCTCGCCGCAGTTGCTGGAAGAAAAGATACGCGCCACCCTGCAAGGCAAGATCGTCGTCTTCCGCGCCAGCTGCTGCCACCGCGACGGCCATGCGATCGCCTGCGAAATCCGCCTGATGCGCTTGTCCGTGCCGGGCCGCCAGCTGGTGCATGCGCGCGTCATCGATTTGACGGAGCGCAACCTGGCCGAAGCGATGCGCTCGGGCCAGAGCGCCCTGCTGGAAATGGTGGCCAAGGGCGCGCCCCTGGTTCCCACCCTGAACCAGCTGCTGCTGCTGATCGAAGGCCAGTCGCGCGGCGTGTACTGCTCCATCATGCTGCTCGACGACGACGGCATCCACATGCACAGCGCGGCCGGCCCCAGCCTGCCGCCCGAATACATGGCCCTGCTCGAAGGCGTGGCCATCGGCCCCGGCGTGGGTTCCTGCGGCACGGCCATGTTCCGCCGCGAACCCGTGGTGGTCAGCGACATCATGCGCGACCCGCTGTGGGCGCCCTACCGCGAGCTGGCCGCGCCGTTCGGCTTGCGCGCCTGCTGGTCGCGCCCCATCTTCGGCCAGGATGGCGCCGTGCTGGGATCGTTCGCCATGTATTACCGCGACGTGCGCAGCCCCGATGCGCACGACCTGGGCCTGATCGACACGGCGACCGACCTGGCCGGCATCGCCATCGGCCGCATGCGCCACGAACGGGAACTGCAGCGCCACCGCACCCACCTGGAAGAACTGGTGGCCGAACGCACGGCGGCCTTGACGCAGGCCAAGGAACAGTCGGAACAGGCCAACCGCGAACTGGCAGCCGCGCTGGAAAACCTGTCCATCACGCAGGGCGAACTGGTGCGCCGCGACAAGCTGGCCGCGCTGGGCGCCCTCGTGGCCGGCATCGCGCACGAACTCAATACGCCCATCGGCAACGGCCTGGTCGTCGCCACCACCATGGCCGAGCGCACGCGCGAGATCCAGGCCAGCTTCCACGACGGCCTGCGCCGCTCCGAGCTGGAAAGCTACCTGGCGCAGGCCGGCGAGGCGGACGCCATCATGCTGCGCAACCTGCAGCGCGCGGCCGACCTGGTCTCCAGCTTCAAGCAGATCGCCGTCGACCGCGCCAGCTCGCAGCGGCGCCACTTCCTGCTGCGCCAGTTCATTGCCGAACTGATGCTGCCCCTGTCCACGCAGCTGAAAGCGGCCGGCCTGAGCCTGGCGCAAGACGTGCCGGAAGGCCTGGCCATGGACAGCTATCCCGGCCCCCTGGGCCAGGTACTGAGCAACCTGCTGGAAAACTGCCTGCGCCACGCCTTCGAGGGCCGCAGCGGCGGCAGCATCAGCATCACGGCGCGCGGCAGCGAGGATGGACAAGACGTCATCCTCGCCATCGCCGACACGGGCGTGGGCATCCCCGCCGACGACCTCACGCACATCTACGACCCCTTCTTCACGACGAAACTCGGTTCCGGCGGCTCCGGCCTGGGCCTGCATGTGGCGCACAACATCGTCACGGGCGTGCTGGGCGGCCATATCGATGCCAGCAGCAGCCCCGCCGGCACCACCTTCACCCTGCTGCTGCCCGCCGCGGCGCCCCAGGCGGGTGCCATCTGACTGGCAGGCGCGCTACAATGCTGCCAACGTTCTCTGATGGAGCAGTGCCATGAAATACATCCTTGCCACGATCCTGCTGGCCATGTGCGCCGGCGCAATGGCCGGCCCGGCCCCCTGGTACAAATGGCGCAGCAAGGTCGACGGCACCCTGTCGTGCGCCCAGTCCACCCTGGGATTTGGCTGGGAACTGGCCTCAGGACCGTACAAAGATAGCCGTTGCGAAAAACCGGCGCTTGTTAAATAATGGGGTCATGACAACACGGGAAAACCGGCTTGAACACAAGCGATGGCAATGCGGCGTCGAAAGAGTATGGAACGATAAGAACGTATCTATTCAAACCGAGGAGACCACATGTTTACGAATCCAGAACAATTCGCATCGGCCACCAAGGCCCTGTTTGAATTCCAGCTGATGACCTTCAACACGCTCACCACCAAGGCCGTGCAAGGCGTGGAACAGGTGCTGGCACTGAACATGGCCACCGCCAAGTCCGGCATCGAGGATGGCCTTGCCGCCGGCAAGGAAATCAGCCAGGCCAAGGACCCGAAGGCCGCCATGGCCGCCGCAGCCGCCCAGCTGCAACCGGGCGTGGCCGGCGCGAAGGCGTATAAACAGCAGCTCGACGACATCATCAAGGAAATCCACACGGAATTCACCACGGCCGCCGAAGCCCACGTGGCCGAAGCGAAAAGCAACCTGAGCGCCCTGATCTACGACGTCACGAAAAACGTGCCGCCCGGCTCGGAAAACGCCGTGGCCATCGTCAAGGCCGCCATCGACAACGCCTTCCTCGGCTACGAGCAAGTCACCAAGGCCACGAAACAGGCCGTGAAAACCGTGGAAGAACAGATCGCCAAGGCCAGCGCACAAGTGGCGCAAGCCACGGAAAAGGCGACGAGCGGCGCCAGCGCCACGGCTGACAAGGCGGCGCCTGCGGCCAAGCCGAAAGCGGCTAAAAAGTAACACGCCCCAAGAGCAGGTCCCGGGGGCGTACCCTGCAAGGTACGCCCCCGGCCTTTGCCGGGATTCACCCCACCGGCACGATCCGGTACACGCAGCGCCGCCCCCCCTCCAGCAGATACTCGCTGCGCGCCACCGTGCAATCATCCCCCAACACCCGCTGGAAGATGGCCAGCTCGGAGCGGCAGAAATTCTGGCATGCCGTGGCTGCCGCACAGATGGGGCAATGGTTTTCCACCAGCAGCACGCTGCCATCGTCCTGCGGCTCGGCATGGGCCATGTAGCCCTCGCCGTCGCGCGCGCGCGCCAGGCTGTCCACTCTTTGCGCCAGATCAAGCCGCAGATCGACCAGCTTGCCATACGCCAGCTCGCTGCTGCGCTCGCGCGCGCCGATCAGTTTGTCGAGGCCCGCGTCGCCGAACAGGGCTTGCACTTGCGCGATCAATTCCACGGTCAGGTCGGCATGGCGGTCGGGAAAGCGCGCATGCCCTGCCGCAGTCAGCTGCCAGCGGCGCGACGGGCGCCCCACCTTGTCGGCCATATCCTCGTGCGCCACCAGGCCCTTGTCCTGCGCCGCTTCCAGCTGGCGCCGCGCGCCCATGGAGGTGATGTCGAGCAAGGCGGCCAGCTGCTGCGCCGTCTGCGGCCCCCGCATCTTCAGCAGGAACAGGGTGTGTTCGGACGTGCCCGTGCTCATGCCACCGCCTCGGCGTCGACGGCACCGTCGAGCTGGCGGCGCCACGCCGCCATGCGCCACGCGGCCCAGGCGGCGCAGCCAGCGCCGGCGACGAGGATCAGCCGCGTGTCGATCAGGGTCAGCACGGAGCCGCTGAGTGCCACGACGATATTGGCGATGCAAAAGGTGGTGGCCAGCAAGCCCATCACGGCGCCCTGCCCGTGCGCGCTGAAGCGCTCGGCGCACCAGCCCTGTATCACCGTGTTGTACAGCGCGTTCGGAATGCCGAACAGCACGATGGCGGCGATGCCCACCCAGATATTACCCAGCGCCAGAATGCCGACGGCCAGCGCCACGCCGCAGGCATACCAGCTGGCCCGCAGCAAGGGCGCGTGACGACTGGGGCCGCCCGCCAGCAGGGACGTGATCGTCATCGTGCCGCACAGGCCCACATTCACCCAGGCAATTTCCTGCGCATGGTAATTGGCCGTCTCGACCAGCCACAGCGGATAGAATTCGTAGAAACTGGCCACGCCGCAGGTGAGCGCCAGCTGCACGATGAACAAGGTGCGCAGCTCCGCGTGGCGCAGCAAATTGAGCGAATGGCGGTCGCGCGCCACTTGCCACCACGACGTCGTCAATAGCGAGGGCGTTTCGCGCGGCAAGCCCACGGCCACCAGCACGGCGACGAGCATCAGCGCGGCGGCGGCGATCCAGAACGGCACCGTCACGCCCCAATGCAAAGTGGCGCCCGCCAGGATGGGCCCCACCAGCCAGCCCAGGTAAAACGCGCCGTTCAGCCACGACATGGCGCGCAGGCGCAGCGGCCCCTGCAATTGGTCGGCCAGCATGGCGCGCGCCACGGCGCCGTTGCCCTCCAGCAAACCCGTGATGAAGCGGGCGACGATGAACAAGGGATAGGACTGGATCACCAGCGCCCAGGCCGTGATGGCATGGCCGATGGCGGCGCCCACGGCCGTGCGCATCAGCAGGGGACGGCGGCCATAGCGGTCCGACAGGGGGCCCAGCAGGGCCGAGCCGATCAGCAAGCCCAGCGGGTTGATGGTCAGCGCCAGGCCAAACAGCAATTTCGACGGCAAGCCGAGGAAATTGTTGAAGGCATTCGGCGCCTCGGCCGCGAACAGCGGAGGCAGGATCGGGTATGGCAGGGAGGCGCCGATGGTCGACAGCAGCGCCAGCAGGCAGGCGGCGGAAATCAAGAGAATATTTTTCATGCAGCCTCGGCGTAGGTGATCCGGCAAGAATACGTGGCCATGCCAAATAAGTAAACGGATATGTTTATTAATTACCCCCTCCTTGCCGCCGTGCGCGCCACCGCCTCGGCTATCATGGCGCCATGATTCACGTTTCCAGGGCAAACATGACACTGACAGAGATCGAACAGCGGCACGGCTACACCTTCCCTTCCCTGTATCGCCAGCTGGACCGCGACGGCATGCTCGCGGTCGGCGAATACGGCCCCGACTGGTACGAGCGCGTATATCCCGCCTTGAAGGACACTCCCACCCTGCTGCTGCACGCCGACGATTTTGAGTTGCTGAGCGTCAAGGCCGTTGCGGCAGCCATGGAAGAACTGGCCGATCCCGACGACTACCGGCACATCGATCCCGCCTTCCGCTTCATCCCGTTCGCGCAGACGGGCGCGGGCGACCACTACTGTTTTTTCGCTTCAGGCCAGCAGGATGGCGACATGCCCGTCGTGCTGCTGTGGCATGACCAGAATGAAGCCCAGTACCTGGCGAAGAACCTGCAGGACTTCCTGTTCCACATGTTATTAAACAGCATGGCGGACCAGGATACCTACAACGAAGTCAGCGACGAGGAATTCAGGGAGCAACTGGCCAGCATGCTGGGCACGCATGCGCGCTACCTGACGGTGCCCCAAGCCGACGTGCTGCGAACCTTGCTGGCCAGGGACATCGTCGATTACGAGGTGGTGTTGCCGAAAGGACGCAGGCAAGCGCACCGGGGCTTGCTGACCGATATCGAAGTGGCCCGCCTGCGCGAGGAACTGATTCCCTACGAAAAGTTCGACAGCGATTTTGCCTACGGCACGGCTGGCTGAACATGAAATCGCTGGGCAAGCGGCGGCTGAAGGTTTAAACTGTATATAAACACAGTAAAATACTTTACCTTGCCACTTGCCCTGTTGCCATCCCCATGCTGAGAGTCCTGGAAAATCCCCTGTACTATCTGGACAATTTCCAGGATGTGCTGAACTGGATAGCCGCGCGTTACGCCGACCTGCTGAGTATTGAGGAAACACAATTCATTGCCGACTTCGGCGCCCTGCCGCAGCCGTCGCGCGCCCTGTTCGTGCGCCTCGTCATGCGCAAGGGCTGCCTGTTTCGCGCCAGCAAGCTCAATTACCCGGAAATCGGCGACACGCGCGCGGCCGCCCTGCCCCTGCTGGCGACGGGCTGGGTGGAGGCCGATCCCGCCATTTCGCTGGCCGAACTGTTCGAGCTGCTGCTGAAAGGGGAAATCGTCCAGGCCTTCGGCCTCGTCGCGCCCCTGAAGGCGGCGCGCAAGACCGAACAGCTGGACGCCTTGCGCGAACTGCATGCGGACGATCAACCGCTGACTGCGTGGTTTCCAGCCTGCACCGACGTGCTGTACCGCATCGGCTTGCAGCCCCTGTGCGACCGCCTGCGCCTGATTTACTTTGGCAATTATCACCAGGACTGGTCGGAATTCGTGCTGTCCGACCTGGGCGTGTACCAATATGAAAAAGTGGAATTCTCGCCCGAGTCGCGCGGTTTCCGCACGCGCCAGGATATCGAGCACTATGAAGTGCTGCACCAGTGCCGCGAACGCTACAACGACAGTGCGCCGGCGAACGAAGTGCTGCAGGAACTGGCGGCGCTGCCATTACCCCAAGACAATACCTGGCTGGCCAGCCGGCGCGACAAGCTGCGCTTCCAGATTGCCCAGCACCTGGAAAAATGCCAGGACTGGCCCGCCGCCTACCGCGCCTACGCCGATTGCTGCTATCCGGGCGCGCGGGGCCGCGCCATCCGCGTGCTGGAAAAAGATGAACAGCCGCAGGCGGCCTACGAGCGCCTGCTGATCGCCCTGGCCGCGCCGGAAAGCGAGGCGGAGCAACAATTGCTGCTGCGCATGGCGCCCCGCTTGCGGCGCAAGCTGGGGCACGCCAGGCAGGCGGCCAGCGCCCCCGCGCCCGTGGAACGCATCGACCTGCTGCTGCCCCATCCGGGCGCGGCGTGCTACGTGGAAGGCGTGGTGCAGCAACACCTGATGCAGGAAGACTCTCCCGTGTACTACGTGGAAAACACCCTGATCAACTCGCTGTTCGGCCTGCTGTGCTGGCCCGCCATCTTCAAGGCCATGCCGGGCGCCTTCTTCCACCCCTTCCACCGCGGCCCGGCCGACTTGCACAGCGCCGATTTCTACCTGCGCCGCAGCAGCGACTTCGCCGCCTGCCTGGCCCGGCTGGACGACGGCAGCTACCAGGCCAGCATCCGTGCCACCCTGGCCGCCAAGCACGGCATCGTCTCGCCCTTCGTCAGCTGGGAGGTGCTCGATGGCGGCTTGCTGGACCTGGCGCTGGCCTGCATGCCGGCCGTTCATCTGAAGAAGGCGTTCGAGCGCATCTTGCTCGACATCAAGAGCAACCGCAGCGGCTTGCCTGATCTGATCCAGTTCTGGCCGGCCGAACGGCGCTACCGCATGATCGAAGTCAAGGGTCCGGGCGACCGCCTGCAAGACAACCAGCTGCGCTGGATCGCCTATTGCGCCGAACACGCCATGCCCGTCAGCGTGTGCTACCTGCAATGGGAGGGTGCATGAAATACACGATCGCCGTGCGCGCCCTGTGCGAATTCACGGCCAAGGTGGGCGACCTGGACCTGCGGTTCACGCCCTCGCCCACGGCGCAGGAGGGCATGGCGGGCCACGCCACCGTCACTGGCCGGCGCGACGACGATTACCAGCGCGAAATCAGCCTGTGCGGCGACTTCGGGCCTTTGCACGTGCGGGGCCGCGCCGATGGCTACGACCCGGCGCGCCGGCAGCTGGAAGAAATCAAGACCTACCGGGGCGAACTCGACGCCATGCCCGCCAACCACCGCCAGCTGCACTGGGCGCAGGCGCGCATCTACGGCCACTTGCTGTGCCAGCAGCTGAACCTGCCCATGCTGCGCGTGGCGCTCGTGTATTTCGATATCGTGAGCCAGAAGGAAACCGTCATGCACGAGGAATGCACGGCCGAAGCCCTGCGCCTGTTCTTCGAGCAGCATTGCGCCCTGTTCCTCGACTGGGCCGAGCAGGAGCTGGCGCACCGCGCCAGCCGCGATGCGCAGCTCACGGCCATGGCCTTTCCCCATGCCGACTTCCGCCCGGGACAGCGCCAGCTGGCCGAAGCCATGTACAAGGCCAGCAGCCGCGGCTGCGGCTTGCTGGCGCAGGCGCCCACGGGCATCGGCAAGACGGTGGGCAGCCTGTTTCCCATGCTCAAGGCGACGGCCGCGCATGGCCTCGATAAACTGTTTTTCCTCGCCGCCAAGGTGCCGGGCCGGCAAATGGCGCTCGACGCCTGCGCCATCCTCAAGGACAGCGCCCCGCTGCTGCCCCTGCGCGTGCTGGAAATGAGCGCGAAAAACAGCGCCTGCGAGCATCCCGACAAAGCCTGTCACGGCGAATCGTGCCCGCTGGCCAAGGGCTTTTATGACCGCTTGCCGCTGGCGCGCGAGGTGGCGCTGGCCAGCGGTTTGATATTGGACAAGGAAGCCGTGCGCGCCATCGCCTTGCAGCAGGGTATTTGCCCCTACTATCTGGGCATGGAGCTGGCGCGCTGGAGCGACGTCGTCATCGGCGACTACAATTATTATTTCGACCTCAGCGCCATGCTGTACGGCATGACCCTGGCCCACGACTGGAAGGTCAACGTGCTGGTCGACGAGGCGCACAATATGGTGTCGCGCGCGCGCAGCATGTACACGGCCGAACTGGCGCAGATCGACCTGAAAATGCTGCGCAAGTTCGCGCCCGACACCTTGAAAAAGCCGCTGGACCGCCTGGCGCGCCAGTGGACGGCCCTATTGAAGGAGCAGGATGGCGACTACCACGTGCATGCGGTGTTGCCCGAGAAATTCTTTGGCGCCCTGCAAGGCGTGGCGACGGCCATCGGCGACTACATGGCCGAGCACGCGGCCACGCTGGACGAGGACTTGCAGCGCTTTTATTTCGACGTGCTGCTGATTAACCGCCTGGCGGAAAGCTTCGGCGCGCACTCGCTGTTCGACGTCAGCAGGACGGAGACCGGTTCCACCGTCTGCATCCGCAACATCGTCCCGGCGCCGTTTCTCAAGGAACGCTTCGCGGCCAGCCACAGCACGGCCCTGTTTTCCGCCACCCTCAGTCCGTGGAATTACTACAGCGACACCCTGGGCATGCCGGACGACACGGCCTGGGTGGACGTGGAGTCGCCCTTCCAGGCGCAGCAGCTGTCCGTGCGCGTGGCCGACAGCATTTCCACGCGCTACCAGCACCGCGCCGCCTCGCTGCTGCCCATCGCCCAACTGATGGCGAAGCAATACGCGGAAACGCCGGGCAACTACCTGGCCTTCTTCAGCAGCTTCGATTACCTGGAAAAGACGGCCACCCTGTTCGCCCAGCATTACCCGGACGTGCCCATCTGGCAGCAGCCGCGCCGCATGGACGATGCTGCCCGGGCGCAATTTTTGGGCCGCTTCGGCCTGGAGACGCGCGGCATCGGCTTTGCAGTGCTCGGTGGCGCCTTCGGCGAAGGCATCGACTTGCCGGGCGCGCGCCTGATCGGCGCCTTCATCGCCACCCTGGGTTTGCCACAGATCAATCCCGTCAACGAGCAGATCCGCCAGCGCATGGGCGACATCTTCGGCGCCGGCTACGACTACACCTATCTGTATCCGGGCATGCAGAAGGTGGTGCAGGCGGCCGGCAGGGTCATCCGCACCACGTCCGACCAGGGCGTCGTCTACCTGATCGACGACCGTTTTTCCCGGCCGGAAATCCGCCAGCTCTTGCCAACCTGGTGGGATGTGCAGCTAGCCCACCAGTAATCTGAGTTTCTGGTAGCCGGCCTTGCTCACGGGTATCCTCGTATCGTCGCGCAGGATGGCCACGTGGCTGTCTTTCGTCGCCGCCTCGATGCGGCGGATGCCGTCGATATTGAGCAGGTAGGAACGGTGCACGCGCAGGAACTTGGCGGGGTCCAGCTGCGCCGCCAGCTCGCTCAGGCGCTGGCTTTTCAGGTAGGACTTGCCTTCGGAGCGGATGCTGATGTAGTCGTCCTGCGCCTCGATGTAGTCGATGCGCGCGCTGGCGATGACGTGGACTTTCGCGCCGTCGCGTATCAGCACGCGGTCCAGCGGCGCGGCGCGCGTGGCGGCCTCGCGCGCCACCGCCTGCACGGCAGCCGAAGCGTCCGGCGTGCTGCGCTGGGCGCGCGCATGGGCCAGCGCCTGCTCGAAGCGCTGTTCGCTGAACGGTTTCAGCAGATAGTCCAGGGCATGGCATTCGAACGCTTTCAAGGCATACTGGTCGTAGGCCGTGACAAAGATCAGCCGCGTCTTCGCGCCGATCAGCTCGGCCACTTCAAAACCGTCCAGGCGCGGCATCTGGATGTCGAGGAACACCAGTTCCGGTTCCAGTTCCGCGATGGCCTTGACGGCTTCGAAGCCGTTGGCGCACTCGGCCACGATGTCGATATCGTCATGGCCCGCCAGGTATTCGCGCAGCACGCCGCGCGCCAGCAGTTCATCATCGACGATGGCCACCCGCATTCTTTCCTGCATCATGCTTCCTCCGTGTCGCCGGTCTGCGCCGGCATCGATAAGGTCACTTCAAACGTCCCGCCCCGCCGCGCCCAGTGCACGCTGGCCTCGTGGCCATAGGCGCTGGCCAGGCGCTGGCGCACATTGTCCAGTCCTACGCCATTGCCGCGCGATGGCCCTTGATCCGCATCAACCGGGTTGCGCACGGCGATCTGCAGCAAGCTGCCCGCGCGCCGCGCCTCGATGTCGAGTACGCCGCCCTCCGTCAAGCCGCAGATTCCATGCTTGACAGCATTTTCCACCAGCGGCTGTATCAGCATGGGCGGCAGCAAACAGGCCAGCGCGGCATCGTCGATGGCCACGGCGACTTGCAGCCGCTCGCCGAAACGCACCTGTTCGATGGCGAGGAAATGGCGGATCAGCACCAGTTCCTCCTGCAGGGTGATGTGCTTGTGCGCTTCCAGGCTGAGGCTCTGGCGAAAGAAACTGGCCAGCTGCACCGTCATCTGGCGCGCCCCGGCAGCATTGATGGAAGTCAAGGCGCTGATGGAATTGAGACTGTTGAACAGGAAGTGCGGGTCGATCTGCGTGCGCAGCATGCGCAGCTGCGCTTCCTGCGCCATCAGCTGCGCCTCCAGGCCCCGCTGTTCCGCCGTCTTGGCGCGCACGAATTCCAGCAGCAGATAGTGCACGGCGACGGCCAGGCAATACAGCAGCACGCCCAGGCCGAAGAACAGGGCCAGCAGCGGCTGCGTCAGCTGCACGCCCAGCCAGTGCAGGTCCAGCAGCAGGCTGACGCTGTTCGAAAATTGCAGCAGGGTAGCCCACAGCAAGCCCGCGAACAGGGCCGCCACGCCCATCACGCCCGCGATGGCGGCCGGATGGCGGGTGCTCAAAGGGTAGGCGCGGCACAGGTAGAAAGCGGAAAACCCCGTGCCGATGGCATACACGAGCGTGGCGGGCACCACCAGCAAGGCCGCATTGAGCCACGGCGCGCCGGCCACCCTGGCCAGTACAAACGCCAGGGCCAGCCCCAGCATCATGCACACCAGCAAACCCGCCACGGCGCCGCGCCGCTTCGACAATGGCCCGGACATGCGCGCCTAGTTGCGGATTTCCAGGCCGCCCATGATGGCGTAGCCCGTCACGTACAGGCGCTTGTCCTGGTTCGGCGGCACGATGGTCTTTTCCTCGAAGCCGCCGAGGATGGGCGTGCCCTGCAGCACCACGCTCCAGTCGGGTGGAATCTTGATGGTGATGCCGCCGCACATGGCAAACACGTTGAGCACGGCTTCGCCTTCGATGGATGCCTGGCGCAGGTCGATTTCGCAGCCGGCCATGATGACATTGATGTCGCCGCCCTTGAAGCGCTGCGAGGACACGCGCCGCACGTAGCCGCCCAGGATGGCCGTCACTTCGATGATGCTGTCGTCGTCCGCCGCCCCGTCCGTGCCGGACGCCGCCGCGACGGCTTCCTTGTCCAGCGACACGGCGCCATTCCTGGCCTGGCCGAAGGCGTCCGGCTGCGCGCCGCCATCCTGCCGCGCGGCAAAGCGCCGGCGGCGCTGGCGCTGCTGCGCGCCGGGCAGGGACTTCGAGACGACGGCCACGCCCAGGCCGATGATCAGCAGGGGCCACAGCATGTCCCAGTTCATGTAGAAAATGCCCATGTGCTTGAGGGTCCAGACCAGGCCCAGCAGCACCAGCATGCCGCCCAGCAAGTAACCGTTGGCGCTGCGGCTTTGCGACAGTTTCAGCAAGCCAAACACGATCAGCGCCGTGGGCCAGAAGCGGAAGGTATAGCGCACGCTGATGAAGCCCAGGTTATCGAGCAGGAACAGCAGCCCCAGGCCGATGACGATGACGCCCAGCACGATCTGCGATGGCGAGTGCAGCGGCGGTTTATTTTTCATGCTCGGACTCCCGGTAGGCAATAAAATGTTTGTTCAACAGCGGTTCGATCACGAGGCCCACGCCCCAGGCAATCAGCAGGGCCGGCCAGCTATTGTAGAAACTCAAGTTCCACAGTTCTTCATAGGAAACATACCACCATGCGGCGAAAAAGATCAGCCACAGGCCGCTGAGCACCTGCTTGGCGGAGACGGGCGCGAGCAGCTTGTTCAGGCCGAAGAGCGCCATGATCACCGGCCAATAATGCCATAGCGCATAGTAATCGTGGAGGATGATCACATCGAGCCGGTCCAGCAGGATGATGGTGCCGATGGCAATGAGCAGCACGCCCCATAGCAGCTGGGTACGCCGGCAATATGCTTGTTCAGGTTTCACGGGACCCCCTTGTTGTTGGTTGATCGTAAGATACGCGTGATGGGCGCGCAGCGACAGCCTTCTTCGGCGAATGGCGGATACGGCACGGTGGATGGCGAGGCGGGACAAACGGGCGAAAAAAAAGACCGGCTGATGCCGGTCTTGAAGGGGTTGATGCAGTACACGACTTGCGGATCCCATGCGCAACATCGGGCTGCGCATGCAGAGGAAATATGGTGCCGATCCTTGAGGCGACCGGCTGACCTGCTGGAAGATCGAACATGCCGCCCACTTCACGGCAGTGCGTCTCAACCAAGCAAAGTCATCATACTCCCGATTCGGAAAACATACCGTTCGCTAGCGCACACAGATGCGGTTTTGCTGAGCTGCATCAAACCCGCGGGCCTTTCAATGGGGCGGCTGCAGCATGTCCTTGCCGATCCACGCCAGCACGGATGGCCCCTGCGGCTGCCAGCCCAGCAGCTTGCGCGCCCGTTCGCCCCGCACGCGGCTGTTGGAACCGAGGCCATACGAGGCCATTTCATAGCCCCATGCGGCAATCGCTTCCGGCAACGGCCAGTCCTGCGCGGGACCGAGGTCCAGTGCCTGGGCGATGGCGGCCGTCATGTCGCGGAAAGCCGCTTCGCCCGATTCGACGAAGTAAAAGGTGCCGGGGGGCGACTTTTCCAGCGCCAGCAGATACAGGCTGACGACGTCGTCGATATGCACGTTGGACCAGATATTGCGGCCCGGCCCCACGTGGCGCACGATGCCGCTCTTGCGCGCCTGTTTGAGCAGGCGCGGCAGCTGCACGCTGTCGCGCGGCAAGGCGCCGTGGCCGTAGATCAGGGTGTTGCACAGCACGCTGGCGCGCACGCCCTTGCCCGCGCTGGCCAGCACGAGGTCGTCGATGGCGACCCGGGCCGCCTTGTCGGCCGTGGGCGCCGCCAGCTGGTCTTCAAAGTAAATTTGTTCCGTGCCCTCGCCGCCCGAGGCGTCGCCCACGATGGACGAACCGCTCGTGTGCAGGAACGGTTTATTCGTGCCCGCCAGCGCCTCGATGATGGCTTCCACGGCGCCCCGGTGGTCGCTGCTGGCCGCGTTGATGACGGCATCGGCCGCCTTCGCCTGCTCGATGAGCAATGCGCGGTCATTCAGCTCGCCCTGCACGCCCAGCACACCGATGCTGGCCAATTCCGCCACCTGCTCCGGCTTGCGCACGAGGCCCGTCACCTGATGGCCGGCGCGCACGAGGCCCGCCGCAATGGAACTGCCGATGAAACCCGCCGCGCCTGTCAAGAATATTCGCATCATTACTCCTTTGTTGGTTCAGAGTGCAATCAATCACAGCAACAAAGTATGCGCGCTTTCGTCTTTCGCACAAAGCGGCCACACAGCAAAAGATTTATGACTTGGGCGCAACAATCTTGAGCTGCAGGGCGGCGATGTACCGGCTCCGCCAGGCGGGGTCTTCCGGCGTCAGCAAGGTCAGCCGGTCGCGCGCCCGCGTGGCGGCCACGTAGAAGCGGTTTTCCTCTTCCAGCGGGTCGGTCTTGCTGCGCGGGAATTCGTCGACGGCCAGGTAAGGCAAGATCACGTGGTTATATTCCAGGCCCTTGATCTGGTCGATGCAGGCGATGACGAGTTTGGCCTTGCCGGTCGAGACCATTACGGCCTCTTCCATTTCGCCCAGCCAGCCGGCAAAGCCGTCCAGCGCCACGCCCGCTTCGCTGCACACGCCGATGAAGCCGTGCAGGGAGCGGGCCACGACGCGCGCCTGGGCCGGGTCGACATAGATGCGGCGCGCCGTCTGTTCCAGCTGCATCAGGCCAAAGATGTGCTGCAGGGCCGCGCCCGCCGGCGCATCCGCCGGCAAGGCGCGCAGGTAGTCGACGGCCGCCAGGGTCAGGGCCGCCTTGGCCTGGTTGTGCGACTTGGCCAGCTGGTTGCTCAAGAAACCTTCCAGCAAGTCCGGGTAATTGGCCACGTCGGCCTTGGCTTGCTGCAATTCGGTGCGCGTAAACGGGATTTCCGCGAAGGCCACCAGGGCTTCGAGGATCTCGCCCCGGCGGGGACCGCTCTTGATCGCGTGCAAATCCTTGCGGGCAATGGCGACCATGCCGCGCAACATCAGCACTTCCTGGCTCAGCAGATAACTGTTCATGTCCACCAGGCCATACGCGATGCCGCTCTGGAACAGTGCCGTTTCCACGCGGATGGCCTGGTCGCGGTCGCGCAGCAAGATGGCCGTCGTGCCCGCATGCGCGTGTTCGAGCGCGGCGATCAGCTGGGCGCTGCACGCTTGCGGCTGCGCATGGTCGTACTGCAGCAGCTCGATGTGCGTGGCGCGCGCCAGGGCCGACACGCTGGCCTTGTTCTTCAGCACGCCGACGGCCTGCGCCAGCTGCGGGCCGTAGCGGTAGGACGCCGTCAGCGGCAAACGCTGCAAGGCGGGAAATTCCTGCTCGAAGCGCTGGCGCAGGAAGCGGTGGTCGGCGCCCGACCACGTGTAAATAACTTGATCCTTGTCGCCGGCGCCGCAGAAAAACGCATTGCCGCGGCGTATCAGCATGGTCAGCAGGCGGAACGACGCTTCGTTCAAGTCATGCAATTCATCGGCCACGATGATCTGGAAGGCGGGCAGTTGCTGGCGCAGCGGTTCGTCGCCATCGAGCATGCGCACGAGGTCGTAGGTGGCGTCGAACGGGGCGCGGAACTGAATGTCGCCCGTATCGGCGCCGCGCAAGCCTTCGTATTCGCGCAGCCACAGGTAATGCGTGCGCGACATGCCCAGCAGCTCCAGATTATCTTCCAGGGAATTGCTCTCGAAGTCGGGATGCTGGAAGTCCATGCGCGCCTTGGTGCGCAGCTGCAGCTTCAGGAATTCGGCGATGGCGCCATTCGTCGTGTTGATTTCCAGCGCATAGCGGTCGGCGTATTTCTCGGCGACGACTTCCAGCGCTTCCCACGCCACGGGGCGCAGCTCTTCATCGCTGCGCATGGCCGCCACCTGCACGCGCTCCATCTGCTGCAAGACCTTGGCGGCAAAGGCGTCGAAGGTGTCGATGACGAGGCGCTTGACGACGCCCAGCGGCACGCCCACTTCCAGCAGGCGCTGGCGCAGGGCCACGCGGGCCGCTTCCGTAAACACGAGGGCCAGCATGCGTTCGGGCGCGCGGCCCCGGTGCAGGGCTTCGGCCAGGCGCAGGGCCAGGGTCGTCGTCTTGGCGGCGCCCGCATTGGCGTCGATGAGGACGACTTTCTTTTGCGCCGTCTGGATGGCGACCTGCTCGGGCGTGGGCGTGATGCGTTTGGGAAGGAATTGCGGGGCGTTATCTATGCTCAAAAGGAATCCTGAAATTATGACTGACTTGACAGCATCACCAGGCGCAGGTGCGCAAGCCGGCAAAGATGTCGTTGCGCTCCGGCGCGTGGAAGGCGCGCAGGCGGGGCGAGCGCAGGCGCGGCGGCGTAGCGAACGCGGCGCCGCGCAACACCTGGTGCTGCATGAAATACGGCGCCGAATATTCGCGCCAGGCGTCCACGGCAAAGCCCGGATACGGCTCGAACGGCGTCGCCGTCCACTCCCACACCTGGCCCCACTGGAAGCGCGGATGGCCGGACAGCGCAGCATACTCCCATTCCGCCTCCGTCGCCAGGCGGCGCCCGGCCCAGGCGCAGTAGGCTTGCGCTTCATACAGGTTGATGTGGCGCACGGCTTCGTTCGGCGGCAAGGTGGTGCGCTGGCCGAAGCGCATGGTGCGCCATTGCGTGGCCTCGCGCAGCCAGTACAGGGGCGACGAGCGCTCCTGCTGCATCAGCCAGGCACTGCCGGCCGCGCTCCAGAACTGGCGGTTCTGGTAGCCGCCGTCGCCGACAAAGTCGGCAAACTGGGCGTTCGATACGGCGCAGGCATCGATGGCAAACGGCGCCACGTAGCAGGCATACGGCGGACATTCATTGTCGAAGGCAAAACCGGCGGCGCGGCGCGAGCCCAGTTCGATGGTGCCACCAGGAAAGGCAATGTCGCCCGCCCCTGGCGGCAAGGCGGGGCTGGCCGCCAGGGCTTCCGGCGCTTCCAGTCCCAGCCATTGCAAGCCGGCCAGCATTTCCTCGCCGCACAAGTCTTCATGGGCCAGCGCCAGCCGGTACGGATACAGGGCGCTGTCGACATTCGCTTCGCGCGACAGCTTGTCCAGCACCCGGTCCAATACTTCGTGGCAATACGTCTTCACGGCGCCGGGACTGGGCAAGTCCAGCTTCCAGCGCGCGCGCTGCTCCACCATGTTGGCGTCGAACAAGTCGTCGCCGCGCGTCAGCAGGGAGTTATACACGGCGTCGGCCGGGTGGCTCGACGGAGCTTCGCGCAGGATGTACCACTCGGCAAACCAGGCGATATGCGCGAGCTGCCACAGGGGCGGATTGAGCTGCGCATGGCGGGGCATGCGCTCCACCACGTCCAGCCCGGCGGACACATAACAATCGAACAGGGAAAGGGTGGCCTGGCGCGCGGCCACCAGCGACTGCGCCAGTTGCTGCGCGCCGGCGTGGCGAAAAGAAGCGTTGATTAAAGTCATGGCCTGATTGTAACGACTTTTGCCAACATTGCACCAGTCGCCGGGGAAACAGGGGGACGCTATCTCCCCCTGCGGCCTACTTGACGAGCAAGTCGCCCTGCAGCGGCGTGACGACGGACTTGGGCATGCTGACGATGAAGCTGCTGCCCTTGTCGGCCACGGACTGGATGGCCAACGTCCCGCCGTGGCGCAGCAGCACGTGCTTGACGATGGCCAGGCCCAGGCCCGTGCCCTGGGTTTCGCGCGAACGGCTCTTGTCGACGCGGTAGAAACGTTCCGTCAGGCGGGAGATATGTTCCTGGCTGATGCCGATGCCCGTGTCCTGCGCGATGAATTGCGGTCCGGCCGGGCCATCCTGCCAGCGCAGGGTGATGGTGCCGCCGGCCGGCGTGTAGCGCACGGCGTTCGAGGCCAGGTTGCCGAAGGCGCTGTAGAGTTCGTCATAACTGCCCAGCACGTCGGGACCGTTGCACTCCATCTTGATCTCGTGCTTGCCTGCCGACAAGGCCTTGGCGTCGCGCAAGACCTGCTGCATCAGCTTCCTGATGTCCACGGGCTCGGGGCGCAGCGGGTAGTCGACCGATTCCAGGCGCGACAGGGTCAGCATGTCCTCGATCAGGTGCTGCATGCGGTGGCCCTGCTCCGTCATCAGCTTGAGGTGGGCGGCGCGCGTGGCGGCGTCCAGGTCCAGCTCGGCGGAGGCGATTTCCAGGAAGCCGACGATGACGGTGAGCGGCGTGCGCAGTTCGTGCGAGGCGTTGGCGATGAAATCGCGGCGCATCATCTCGATGCGTTCCGTCTCCGTCACGTCGTGCGTGACGAGGATCTGGCGGCGGTTCTCGAAGGGGATGATCTGCACGATCAGCTTGCGGTTGCGGAAGGTGATCGTCAGCGGCTGGTCGTAGCGGCCCAGGATGATGTAATCCATGAACTCGGGGCTGCGGATCAGGTTGGTGACGCGCATGCCCTTGTCGCGCTCGTGCGTGAGGCCCAGGTGCTTCTCGGCGGCGGGATTGCACCATTCGAGGAACAGCACGTCGTCCATGATGACGACGCCGTCGGGCAGCAAATGCATGGCCTGGCGGAAACGCGCCAGCCATTCCGTCAGCTCGGCCTGGTTTTTCTCGTCGTCGCGGCGCATGCGGTACAGGCGCGCGAAGATGCTGGTCCAGGCGCCCCAGCCGTCGGGCAACTTGGCGCTTTGCGGATTGTCCAGCCAATTGCTCAGCTGGAACAGGTAGGACAGCTGCACGAACACCATCATGGCCATCAGCACGAAGGCGATGCCCAGCGCATACGTGGCGCCAAACAGATACCAGACGATGGCCACGCCCAGCAGCGCCAGCACCATGCGCAAGGCGGCCGGTACCCAGAACAGCAATTTCGGATTCATAGAGTCAGGCTTTACTTTTCAGACAACATGTAGCCGACGCTGCGCACGGTCTTGATCAGGCTCTCCGCCTCTTTCAAGGCTTTGCGCAAGCGCAATACGTGGACGTCGACCGTGCGTTCCTCGATCACCACATGGTCGCCCCACACCTTGTCGAGCAGCTGGCTGCGCGAAAACACGCGCTCCGGGTGGGCCAGCAGGAATTTCAGCAGCTTGTATTCGGCATGGCCGATATCGATCTTCTGTTCATCCATCATCACGGTGCAGCTGACGGGGTCCAGGGCCACGTTGCCGGCGCGCATGGGCGCCTGCGCGTGTTCCGGGCTCTTGCGTCGCAGCAAGGCCTTGGCGCGGGCCAGCAGCTCGCGCGGCGAGAACGGCTTGGTGACGTAGTCGTCGGCGCCGCTGTTCAGGCCGGCCAGCTTGTCTTCTTCCATGCTCTTGGCGGTGAGCATGATGACGGGGATGGCGGCGAAATTGCGGTCGGCGCGGATGCGCGACAGCAGGCGCAGGCCCGTCTGGTCCGGCAGCATCCAGTCCAGCAGGATCAGGTGCGGCGTGCGGTGCTGGATGAAGTCCCAGGCATCGGCGACGTTTTGTACGGAACAGCAATTCCAGCCGGATTCGCGCAGCGAATAGGTCACCAGTTCAACGATGGCCGGCTCATCTTCAACAATCAATACCGTGGTTTTATCAGATGCCATAAAGCTTACTCAGGGAGCTCCTCGGAAATGGCGGGAGCAGCCACCTTGGTGTGGCGGATGTCCCTGCCTTCAACCACGTAAATCACGTATTCGGCGATGTTTTTCGCATGGTCGCCGATCCGTTCGATGGCCTTGGCCACCCACAGGGTATCGAGCGCCGCCGAAATCGTGCGCGGGTCTTCCATCATAAAGGTAATCAGGTTGCGCATGATAGACCGAAACTCATGGTCGATGATGGCATCTTGTGCAATTAATTGTAAGGCCTGCTTGCCATCGTTGCGCGCGAAGGCGTCCAGCGCGTCATGCAGCATGTCGGTGGCAGTGTTGGCGATGCCGCGCACCATTTCGTAATGGTTGACGACGCCGTTGCCCCGCTTGTGCAGATTCTTCGCCACGCGGGCGATCTTCGTCGCCTCGTCGCCTACGCGTTCGAGGTCGGTAATCACCTTGATGGTGGCCATGATGGTGCGCAAATCGTTGGCGGCCGGCTGGCGGCGCACGATCAGGTGGCTGCAGGCGTCGTCCAGCGACACTTCCAGTTGGTTGACGACGTCGTCTTCGCGCATCACGCGGTCGGCGCGTTCCGGGTTGCCGATGCGAAAGCACGTCATCGCGTCGAGGAACTGGGTTTCAACGATGCCGCCCATCAGGAGCACTTTCGAGCGGATCGCTTCGAGTTCGTTGTCGTATTGCTTGGATGAATGTTCGCCTATCATGCTGTCTCTCCGTATTCAGTTGTCTTGTGTATGCGCGGGGCGGATCAGCCGAAGCGGCCCGTGATGTAATCCTGGGTTTCCTTGCGGGCAGGATTCATGAAGATCTGGTCCGTTTCGCCGAATTCCACCAGCTCGCCCAGGTACATATAGGCCGTGTAATCGGAGCAGCGTGCCGCCTGCTGCATATTGTGCGTGACGATGGCGATCGTGTAATCCTGTTTCAGTTCGCTGATCAGCTCTTCCACCTTCGACGTCGAGATGGGGTCCAGCGCCGAGGTCGGCTCGTCCAGCAGCAGGACGTCCGGCTTCACGGCCACGCCGCGCGCGATGCACAGGCGCTGCTGCTGGCCGCCCGACAGCGACAGGCCGCTCTTCGTCAGCTTGTCCTTGACTTCGCCCCACAGCGCGGCCTTCTTCAGGGCCCACTCGACGCGCTCGTCCATCTCGCCCTTCGACAGGTCTTCATACAGGCGCACGCCGAAGGCGATGTTGTCGTACACGGACATGGGGAACGGCGTCGGCTTCTGGAACACCATGCCGACCTTGGCGCGCAGCATGTTGACGTCCTGGTCGGCATCGAGCACGTTGCGGCCGCGATACAGGATGGAGCCTTCCGCGCGCTGGCCCGGGTACAGGTCGTACATGCGGTTCAGGGTGCGCAGCAGGGTTGATTTACCGCAACCGGACGGGCCGATGAAGGCCGTGACCTTCTTCTCGTGGATGTCCAGGTTGACGTTATGCAAGCTTTGCGTTTTGCCGTAAAAAAAGTTCAGGCCCGAAATCTCGATGGTTTTTTTCTTTGGTGCCAGGTCTTGGGCTGGATTCATTTGCGTATTCATAGGGGTTCGCTTCGCTCGGTATCTGTTTAATGAGGGACTTTTTGGCTGAACACGGTGCGCGACAGGATATTCAAGGCCAGCACGCTGAAGGTGATCAGCAGTGCGCCGCCCCAGGCCAGCGAGCGCCAGTTGTCGTACGGGCTCATCGCGAACGAGGCGATGACGGACGGCAAGTTGGCCATCGGCGCATTCATGTTGAAGCTTTGGAACTGGTTATTCAGGGCCGTGAACAGCAGCGGCGCCGTTTCGCCGGCGATGCGGGCCAATGCCAGCAGTACGCCGGTGATGACGCCAGCCTTGACGGCGCGCAAGCGCACCAGGGTGGCCACCTTCCAGCGCGGCGCACCGAGGGCAAAGGCGGCTTCCAGCAGGCTGTTCGGCACCAGGCGCAGCATGTTGTCCGTCGTGCGCACCACCACGGGCACGGCGATCAGCGACAGCGCGATGGCGCCCGCATAACCGGAAAAGTGCTTCACGTGCGCCACGTACAGCGCGTACACGAACAGGCCGATGACGATCGACGGGGCCGACAGCATGATGTCGGTGACGAAGCGCGTCACTTGCGCCAGCTTGTTTTCTTCGCCGTATTCGGCCAGGTAGATGCCGGCCAGGATGCCGATCGGGGTGCTCACCAGCGTGGCCAGGCCCACCATCAGGGCGCTGCCGACGATGGCATTGATCAGGCCGCCGCCTTCGCTGCCGGGAGCCGGCGTCGTTTGCGTGAACAGGTCGATCGACAGGGCGCCAAAGCCCTTGATCACGAGGGTGAACAAAATCCACACGAGCACGGCCAGGCCCAGGGCCATGGCGGCCACCGACAGGGCGATGCCGACACGGTGCATCAGCAGGCGCTTGCGGTAGACCGGGTTCATGGCCGGCTTGGCCGGAACGTCGAGAGTGCTTACTTGGCTCATTTCGTGCCTTCCTTGCGGGACATGCCAGCCAGCATCAGCTTGGCGGCGGATAAGACGATAAAGGTGATGACAAACAGGATCAGTGCCAGCGAGAACAGCGAGGACACGTGCAGCGCCGATTGCGCTTCGCCGAATTCGTTCGCCAGCAGGGAGGTGATGCTGTTGCCGGCGGCGAACAGCGACCAGGACAGCTTGTTCGCGTTGCCGATGACGAAGGTGACGGCCATGGTCTCGCCCAGCGCGCGGCCCAGGCCCAGCATGACGCCGCCGACGACGCCGGTCTTGGTGTACGGCAAGACGATCTTGCGCACCACTTCCCAGCGCGTGCAGCCCAGGCCGTATGCGGATTCCTTCAGCACGGCAGGCACGATCTCGAACACGTCGCGCATCACGGAAGCGATGAAGGGGATGATCATGATGGCCAGCACCAGGCCGGCCGTCAGCAGGCCGATGCCCATCATGGGGCCGCTGAACAGCTGGCCGATGAGGGGCAGGTTGCCCAGGGTGGCTTTCAGCAGGGGCTGGACGTGGTCGGCAAACAGGGGCGCGAAGACGAACAGGCCCCAGATGCCGTAGATGATCGAAGGCACGCCGGCCAGCAGCTCGACAGCCGTGCCCAGGGGGCGGCGCAGCCAGGCCGGGCAGATTTCCGTGAGGAACAGGGCGATGCCGAAGCTGACGGGAAAGGCGATCAGCAGGGCGATCACCGACGTCACCAGGGTGCCGATGATGGGGATCAGGGCGCCGTACTGGTCATTGACGGGGTCCCATTCGGCCGACACGATGAAATGCAGGCCGAAGTTGCGGAAGGCCGGTATCGATTCCATGATCAGCGAAATGATGATGCCGACCAGCACGACCAGCACCGACATGGCGAACAGCATCGTCACCTTGTGGAACAGGAAGTCCTGGATGCGCTGCTTGCGCATGGTGGAAAGCATCTGTGCGTGACTGATGGAATCGGTCATGTTGCCGCCTGGCATGGGGATCGTGGAGGAGGTAGATTGTGCGCTCATATTGTGCCAGATGTGGGTGGTACTGCCGGTATCGCTATTTTGAACTCTTGTTTTATTGTTGCTTCTTTAGCCAGGACCGTCTGCAAGGGCTTGCGGGCGGTCCTGGCTAACTCCCTGCCCCGCCGTGCTGCTGGCGGGGACAAGGATCGGTACTTACATGGTCAGGCTATCGAATTAATAGATGGCCTTGCCCGATGCATCTTTCAAATTGGCTTTCCACGATTCCTGCACCAGCTTCACGACCGATGCCGGCATTGGCACGTAGTCCAGTTCAGCAGCGGCGGCGCCACCGTTCTTGTAGGCCCAGTCGAAGAATTTCAGGACTTCCTTGGCCTTGGCTGCGTCAGGCTGGACTTTGTGCATCAGGATGAACGACACGCCCGTGATAGGCCAGCTGTTCTTGCCAGCCTGGTCGGTCAGTACCACGCCGAAGCCAGGGGTTTGCGTCCAAGGTGCCGAAGCGGCAGCTGCCTTGAAGTTGTCGTCGTCAGGCTGCAGGAAGTTGCCGTCCTTGTTTTGCAGCTGGGTGTGCGACATCTTGTTTTTCTTGGCGTAAGCCCACTCGACGTAGCCGATCGAACCCTTGATGCGCTGTACGTTGGCGGCAACGCCTTCGTTACCCTTGCCGCCCACGCCCACGGCCCATTTCACAGCCGAGCCAGCGCCGATTTTCGATTTGAATTCCGGGTTGGTTTTCGACAGGAAGTCGGTGAACAGGAAGGACGTGCCCGAACCGTCGGCGCGATGCACCACGGTGATTTCCGTGTCCGGCAGCTTGACGCCCTGGTTCACGGCGGCGATTTCAGGAGCGCTCCACTTGGTGATCTTGCCCAGGTAGATGTCGCCGACGATCTTGCCCGTCATTTTCAGCTGGCCTGGGGTTACGCCATCGAGGTTGACGATGGTCACCACGCCGCCCATGATGGCCGGGAACTGCATCAGGCCGGACTCTTCCAGCTCTTCCGCCTTCAGCGGCATGTCGGACGCGCCGAATTCAACAGTCTTGGCCTTGATTTGCTTGATGCCGGCGCCGGAACCGACGGACTGGTAGTTCAGGCCGTTGCCCGTGTTGGCTTTGTAGGTTTCAGCCCATTTGGCGTAGATCGGGTACGGGAAGGTTGCACCAGCACCTGTCATATCTGCCGCCATGACGGAAGCGGAAGAAAATGCCATCGCTGCCGAAGCACCCACGACGATAAATTTGAACATTTGCTTCATTTGCATATCAAGTCCTCAGGGTTGTTAGGGCTCAAAGTCCCGGTTGAATGCTGCGCAGTCTAGCAAGCGAATATGACAGCTTTATGACATGCGCCAAATTTCCTGAAATATTTGCCTACGCCCGGGAAATGGCCATTTTCGGCGCCGTAAATGACATCCGCGCCGGCGCTTTATGACAGAATATGTCACGGCCATGTCATATTTCATGATTACACTTGTTGTGCGTCACATAAGTGTCAAATGCGGTAAAAATACCGCTAGAATTAATCATCAGTAAAGACAAAAGAATATGAAACCTGAACTGCACACGGAAGTGACCAAATCGGGCATCCTGCTTGACCGCGAGCTGTCGCAACTGACTTTCAACCGGCGCGTGATGGCCCAGGCGGAAGACCCGAACATTCCGCTGCTCGAGCGCCTGCGCTACCTGTGCATCGTCAGCAGCAACATGGATGAGTTCTTCGAGGTGCGCGTGGCCAGCCTGCTGGCGGCCGGCAGCATCGGCGGTTCGCTGGCCGGCCACCCAGCCCTGGCGGCCAACCTGGAACGCATCGGCAAGGAATGCCATGCGCTGGTGGAACGCCAGTACGAGATATTAAATAGCGACGTCTTGCCGGCCCTGCGCGAGGCGGGCGTGCATTTGCTGCGCGACAGCGACCGCAACGAGGCGCAGCGCGCGTGGGTGAAGGAATACTTCGACCGCGAAGTGCGTCCCCTGCTGACGCCGATCGGCCTCGACCCGGCCCACCCCTTCCCGCAAGTCGTCAACAAGAGTCTCAATTTCATCGTCTCGCTGAGCGGCAAGGATGCGTTCGGCCGCGGCACGGCGATCGCCATCGTCAAGGCGCCCCGCGTCCTGCCGCGCGTCATCAAGCTGCCGGACGACATTTCCGGCGACGGCGTGTCCTTCTGTTTGTTGTCTTCCGTCATCCATGCGCATATCTCCGACCTGTTCGCCGGGCGCGAAGTGATTGCCTATTCGCAGTTCCGCGTCACGCGCGACAGCGACCTGTGGGTGGACGAGGATGAAGTCAAGAATCTGCGCCAGGCCCTGAAAGGCGAACTCGTGGGGCGCCAGTTCGGCACCTCCGTGCGCCTGGAAGTGGCGCGTAATTGCCCGCCGGAACTGTCGCAATTCCTGCTCGACCAGTTCAGCCTCGATCAAAGCCGCCTTTACCGCGTCAACGGCCCCGTCAACCTCGTGCGCCTGTCGGAAATGATCGACCACGTCAAGCAGCCCGAGCTGCGCTTCCCGCCCTTCTTCCCTGGCCTGGCGCACAAGGCCATCGGCAATGACATCTTTGCCGCGCTGAACAAGCACGACATCCTGCTGCACCACCCGTACCAGTCGTTCCAGACGGTCATCGACTTCGTGCGCAGCGCCGCCTACGACCCGTCCGTCGTCGCCATCAAGCAGACCATCTACCGCACGGGCATGAACTCGGACTTGATGGAATCGCTCATTACGGCGGCAAAGATGGGCAAGGAAGTGACGGTCATCGTGGAACTGATGGCGCGTTTCGACGAGGAAGCCAACATCAACTGGGCCGACAAGCTGGAGCAGGCCGGCGCACAGGTCGTCTACGGCGTGGTGGGCTTGAAGACACACGCCAAGGTGGCGCTCGTCATCCGCCGCGAGGAAGGCGCGCTGCGCTTCTACGCCCACTTGGGTACCGGCAACTATCACCCCACGACCACCAAGCTGTACACGGATTTCGGCCTGCTGACGGCCAACCAGGACTTGGCCGTGGAAGTGAATGAAGTGTTCATCCACCTGACCAGCCTGACCAAGCCGCACAACCTGAACCACCTGTGGCTGGCGCCGTTCGGCCTGCAAAGCGAAATCATCAAGGCCATCCGCAACGAGGCGAAGATCGCCCGCGCGGGCCGGCGCGGGCGCATCATCGTCAAGATCAACGCGCTGGTGGATGAATCCGTGATCCGCGCCCTGTATGCGGCCTCGACCGACGGCGTGAAGATCGACCTGATCGTGCGCGGCGCCTGCACCCTGAAGCCGGGCGTGCCGGGGCTGTCGGAAAACATCAAGGTGCGTTCCGTCATCGGGCGTTTCCTCGAGCATAGCCGCATCTACTACTTCCGCAATGATCTGGCGCACGATGTCTACCTGGCCAGCGCCGACTGGATGAGCCGCAACCTGTTCCGCCGCGTGGAAGTGGCCTTCCCCGTGCTGGACCGGGCGCTGAAGCGGCGCGTGATCGCCGAGGGCCTCAATCCATATTTGAAGGATAATACGAATGCATGGGAACTGGAGCCGACGGGCCATTACGCGCGCCGCAAGCCGCGCGGCAAGCAAAGCCCGTTCAGCGCCCAGCAATACCTGATGCACACGCTGGGCACGCCGGGCGCGGAGGTCGGCGAATAAGCGTATTTCGACTCTCAACACTGAGGAGCACAACATGGATCTCATCTTGTGGCGACACGCGGAAGCCGAGCCAGGGGTACCCGACCTGGAGCGCGCCCTGACCGTGAAGGGACAGAAACAGGCGCGCCGCATGGGCGAGTGGCTCGCGTCGCAGCTCTCCGAGAACTGCCGCATCCTCGTCAGCCCCGCCCTGCGCACCCTGCAGACGGCCGAGGCGCTGGGACGCAAGTTCAAGCTGATGCCGGAACTGGCGCCCGGCGCCGAAGCGGAAGACATCCTCAAGGCGGCCAACTGGCCCAGCGGCAAGGAAACCGTGCTCATCGTCGGCCACCAGCCCACCCTGGGCCAGGCGGCCGCCCTGCTGCTGACGGGCGAAGAACAGGAATGGGAAATGCGCAAGGCCAGCGCGTGGTGGTTCTCGCAGCGCGAGCCAGGCGATCCCATCAGCGTTTACCTGAAAGCCGTGATGGCGCATGACCTGGTGGTGAAGTAGGGAAAAAGCGCACGGCCGGCGCCGGCATGGGCAGGCGCCCCGTCAGCGTACGCCTATCAGCCGTGATGGCGCATGGCCTGGCGCTGCCCTCAGAGTGATGGGCCTGGAAGATGCGCAAAAATGCGCTGGAACAAATTCTGGTGAAATTCACAACTCGGCAGCCTTGTAAAGCGCTGCCGATCTGCTAGAGTTTAATTGCATCAACTACGTGTTGGAGCGCTGCTCCGGCACATTGAGCAACCCAGCGGACAGCCGTCCAACGGCGGCTGAAAGACCATGTTAACCTTCCTCGTTTTTCTCTTCATCGCCATCTTCGCCGCCATCATCGGCTTTGTCGCCTTTGAATTGATCGAAGAAATGCGCGGCAGTCACCACAAGCTGATGGACCGCTACCACGAGTAGTGTTACCTCGGCACTATCGAATGGCGCCAGTGACGGCCTACCGGCCCGTCCCTCGCGCCATCCTTGTTTTTACACTCCCCCTCTTACACACCCGTCTTGAACTTCGTATAGATGCGCGTCATCAGGCGGCGGATATCGGCCGTCGTCGCTTCCGGCGCGGCCATGCGCTGCTTGTCGGCGTCCGGCAGGAAGATGGCCTTGTTCTCGCCGATATCCTTGCGTACATATTTGATGCTGGCCGGATTCGGGTTCGCGTAGAACACCTTGTTGCTCAGGCTGGCATGCACTTGCGGGCGCAAAATATAGTTGATGAACAGGTGCGCATTGTTCGGATGGGGCGCGTCGGCCGGAATGGCCATGGTGTCGAACATCAGGGCAGCCGTCTTCGGCACCAGCACCTGGATCACATTGCCGTTTTTCGCATCGATGGCGCGCTGGCGCGCGATATTGATGTCGCCCGACCAGCCCAGCGCGACGCAGACGGAGCCGTTGGCCATGTCATTGATGTAGCCGGACGAGCTGAACAGGGTCACGTAGGGACGGATGGCTTGCAGCACCTTGCCCGCTTCCTGGTAGTCGGCGGCCGCTTTCGAGTACGCGGGCTTGCCCAGGTATTGCAGGGCTGCCGGCAGCACTTCCGATGGCGAATCGAGGAAGGACACGCCGCACGACTTCAGCTTGGACGCATATTTCGGGTCGAACACCAGATCCCAGGCGTTCTCGGGCAGGGGCATGGCGCCCAGCGCCGCCTTGACCTTGTTGACGTTGATGCCCACCGTCGTGTAGCCCCACAGCCAGTCGACCAGGTAATCGTTGTTCGGGTCGATCTTCGACAGCTTGGCCTGCAGGTTCGGGTCCAGGTTGCCCAGGTTCGTCAGCTTGCTCTTGTCGAGCTTGCGCAGCAGGCCCGCATCGATCTGCAGGCGCGCCCACTGGGCCGTCGGCACGACGATGTCATAGCCGGACTTGCCCGCCACCAGTTTCGCATTGAGGATTTCGTTATTGTCGAAAACGTCATAGCGGACCTTGATGCCCGTTTCCTTCTCGAAATTTTTGATCGTATCGTCGCCGATATAGTCCGACCAGTTGTAGATGTTCAGGACCTTTTCTTCCTGAGCCTGAGCCTGGGCAGACAATGCCAGCATGGCCGCCGCCAAGGTCAATCCCAGTCCAATGCGCCGTCCTGCCTGCCATGTGTGTGCCATCGTACCGCCTCCGAAAATTAGTCAGAAAATAGTGACGATGATAGCAAGAAGGGCGCGATCAGGTCTAGCCCGATCGCGCCCTGCCTGAGGACGTTTAACAAAACCTACTGCGCGTCGCGCTTTGCGCGCCTGCGATGCTCACCGTACTAGAGTATGGTTGCGCTTCTCTGCCACAAATCACTGCCGCTCGCTACGGTTTTGTCAGCCGTCGCAAATCGTCGCAAATCTTCCTCACTGCAAATGCCGTAAAACTGGGGTCAGTCCCGACGGGGGAAGCTAGCCCCAATGAAACAGCTTCCAATCCCGCAGGGACTGACCAGACAGCATTACACCTTCTCCAGCCCCACCGGCGCACCCGTAAATACGAGGTTGCCGTTCTGGGCGTCGATGCGGATCTCGTCTTTCGGGCCGAAGCGGCCTTCCAGGATCAGCTTCGACAGCGGATTTTCGATCTGCTGCTGGATCGCCCGTTTCAGCGGACGGGCGCCATACACCGGATCGTAGCCCGCTTCCGCGATTTGCTGCAAGGCCGCGTCGGTCAGGCTCAGCGCCATGTCCATGCTCGCCAGGCGTTCTTCGAGGATCTTCAGCTGGATCTTTGCGATCGCGCCGATGTTCTTCTCGTCGAGGCCGTGGAACACGACGATTTCGTCGATACGGTTGACGAACTCGGGACGGAAGTGCGAGCGTACCTCGGCCATCACGGCCAGCTTCACGACACCGGGATCATCGCTTTCCATCGCCTGGATCTTGTGCGAACCCAGGTTCGACGTCATGATGATGACGGTATTCTTGAAGTCCACCGTACGGCCCTGGCCGTCCGTCATGCGTCCATCGTCGAGCACCTGCAGCAGCACGTTGAAGACGTCCGGGTGGGCCTTCTCGACTTCGTCGAGCAGGATCACGCTGTACGGCTTGCGGCGCACGGCTTCCGTCAGGTAGCCGCCCTCGTCGTAGCCCACGTAGCCGGGCGGCGCGCCGATCAGGCGGGCCACGGAATGCTTCTCCATGAACTCGCTCATGTCGATGCGGATCATCGATTCTTCCGTATCGAACAGGAAAGTCGCCAGCGCCTTGCTCAGCTCGGTCTTGCCCACGCCCGTCGGTCCCAGGAACATGAAGGAACCATACGGCCGGTTCGGGTCCGACAAGCCGGCGCGCGAGCGGCGGATGGCATCGGCCACGGCCGTGATCGCTTCATCCTGGCCCACGACACGCTCATGCAGTTTCTCTTCGATGTGCAGCAGCTTGTCGCGTTCGCCCTGCATCATGCGCGACACGGGTATGCCCGTCGCGCGCGACACCACTTCGGCGATTTCCTCGGCGCCCACTTCCGTGCGCAGCAGCTTCGGATGGTCGGGATCGACCTTCGGCATGCCGCTGTCGGCCTGCTTGAGCTGGGCTTCCAGCTGCGGCAGCTTGCCATATTGCAATTCCGACACTTTTTGCCAGTTGCTCTCGCGCGTCGCCTGTTCCATCTGCAGCTTGACTTGCTCGATCTCTTCCTTGATGTGCGTGCTGCCTTGCACCACGGCCTTTTCCGCCTTCAGGATTTCCTCGAAATCATTGTATTCGCGCTGCAGCTTGACGATTTCCTCGTCGATCAGGGCCAGGCGGCGCAAGGATGCCTCGTCCTTTTCCTTCTTGACGGCTTCCTTCTCGATCTTGAGCTGGATCAGACGGCGCTCCAGCTTGTCCATCACTTCCGGCTTCGAGTCGATCTCGATCTTGATCTTCGCCGCCGCTTCATCGATCAAGTCGATCGCCTTGTCGGGCAGGAAACGGTCCGTGATGTAGCGGTGCGACAGCTCGGCGGCCGCAATGATGGCCGCGTCCGTGATTTCCACCTTGTGGTGCAGCGCGTATTTGTCCTGCAAGCCGCGCAGGATGCCGATCGTCGCCTCCACGGTCGGCTCGTCGACGAGCACCTTCTGGAAGCGCCGCTCCAGCGCCGCATCCTTCTCGATGTACTTGCGGTACTCGTCCAGGGTGGTGGCGCCCACGCAGTGCAGTTCGCCGCGCGCCAGCGCCGGTTTGAGCATATTGCCCGCGTCCATCGCGCCGTCGGCCTTGCCCGCGCCCACCATGGTGTGCATCTCGTCGATGAAGACGATGGTTTGCCCTTCATCCATGGCCAGCTCCTTCAGCACGGATTTCAGGCGCTCTTCGAACTCGCCGCGGAACTTGGCACCGGCAACCAGGGCGGCCATGTCCAGCGCCAGCACGCGCTTGCCCTTCAGGGACTCGGGCACTTCGCCGTTGACGATGCGCTGCGCCAGGCCTTCGACGATGGCCGTCTTGCCCACGCCCGGCTCGCCGATCAGCACGGGATTGTTCTTGCTGCGGCGCTGCAGGATCTGGATGGTGCGGCGGATTTCGTCGTCGCGGCCGATCACGGGATCGAGCTTGCCCTTGCGCGCCCGTTCCGTCAGGTCCAAGGTGTATTTTTTCAAGGCTTCGCGCTGGCCTTCGGCTTCTTGTGTATCGACCTTGTTACCGCCGCGCACGGCCTCGATGGCCGACGCCAAAGCCTTGCGGGTCAGGCCGTTTTCGCGCGCCAGCTTGCCGCAGTCGGACTTGTCCTCCGTCATGGCCAGCAAGACCATTTCGCTGGACACGAACTGGTCGCCCGCCTTTTGCGATTCCTTGTCCGCCAGGTTCAGCAGGGCCACGAATTCGCGGCTGACCTGCACGTCGCCGCCCGTGCCGGATACCTTCGGCAGGCGTTCGATCGAGGCGCCCAGGGCCTTCGACAGGCCGTTCACATTGACGCCGGCCCGCTGCAGCAGCGAGCGGGCACCGCCGTCGTCCTGGTTCAACAGGGCCGTCAGCAGGTGGACTGGTTCGATATAGGGGTTGTCGTTGCCCACGGCCAGGCTTTGTGCGTCGGCCAGGGCTTCTTGTAACTTGGTAGTGAGTTTATCTTGTCGCATGAAAAGCGCTCCCGGTTAATTAGTTGTTAACCAAATTGGGGTGAGGCAGTACTTTTCAAGCATACACAAAGCAGAAAACCGATGCACTTTGGCAAATGCTACCGTGCGCGGCGGGTACGATTCAAATGGGGCTTGCTTTTGCCGTCCATTTGTCCAGGGCCGCCCCGTCGCTGTCGCGCGCATCGACCCAGCGCGCCCCTTCTGGCGTATCTTCCTTCTTCCAGAACGGCGCTTCCGTCTTCAGGTAATCGATGATGAATTCGCAGGCGGCAAACGCCTCGCCCCGGTGCGCGGACGACACGGCCACCAGCACGATCTGCTCCTGCGGCAGCAGGGGCCCCACGCGGTGGATCACCAGTGCGCCGGACAGGGGCCAGCGCTCCCGCGCCTGCTCGATGATGGCTACAATGGACTTTTCCGTCATGCCCGGATAATGCTCGAGCTCCATCGCCGCCACGTCCAGCCCCTCGTTCATGTCGCGCACCGTGCCGACGAAGCCGACGACGGCGCCTACCTTGGGGTTGCCTGCACGCAATTGTGCGATTTCTTGACTGAGGTCAAAATCGGCTTGCTGGACGCGGACGGCAATGCTCATTTGGCATGTCCTCCGATGCGGCGCAGCAGGGTTTCGATGCGGCTGGCCGTGCGCGCGTCCGTGACGGCGGGAATGGCGCACAGCTGCATCAGCTGCGACACTTGCGTGAGCGGCTTCTGGCCCGATTTCAGCGACGATTGCAGCACTTCCACCTGCATCTTCAGGCGGTCGCGGGCAAATTCCGCGCCGCTGTCGACGCCGGCGACGATTTCCAGGCGCAGCACTTCGTCGAGCAAGCGGGCCTCGTTGGCCTGCAACTGCCGCACGTAGGCGGCGGCGCCCTCGCCCAGCGCGGCCTGGGCGGCGGCAAAGCGCTGCTGCAGGCTGCGTTCGTATTGGGCGTCGAGCGCCGGCAAGGCGCTCCAGCGCCCGCCCCACGCCTGCGCGTCGGCACCGGCATCGCCATCGGCCAGCGCTGCTTCCAGCGCCTGCACCAGGCGCAGCTTGTCGCGCAGGGCATTCGCCTGCGCCGCGCCGGCGCGCTCGGCGATGGCGTCGGCCTGCGCCTGCACGCCGGCCACGGCTGCCTGGTAGCGCTGTTCGATCTTCGCTTCGCTGGCGCGCGGCACGGGACCCGTGGCGTTCCACGCGCTGCGCGTGTCGCGCAGCAATTGATTGATGGCGGACGTGCGGGCCTTGTCGTCGCCGTCGGGGATGACGGCCGTTTCCAGGCTGGCGCACAGCGCCTCGCGCGCATGCAGGTGTTCGCGGCGCTCATGGTCGGCCGCATGGGCCGTTTCCTTGCGCTTGGCAAAGATGTCGTCGCAGGCGGCGCGGAAGCGCTGCCACAGCGCCTGTTCGGCGCGGCGTTCCAGCGGCAGGGCCTTGGCCAGCTCCTGCCATTTTTCCTGCAAGGCCTTCAGCATGTCGACCGTGTTGCGCTCGGAGGGTTTCAGCAGGCCCACTTCGACGATCAGCTGCTCGCGGCGCGCCGTCTCGATCTGGCGCTGGGTTTCCAGCGGCTTCGACAGGGCGTCCAGCGCGGCGCCAAATTCCGTATCGAGGCGCTTCTTTTCCTTGCGGTCGATGGTGCCCAGGCGCGTCCACGCCTGGCGCAAACGCTGCGAGGCGGAGGCGACCTGTTTCCAGTCCGTGCTTTCCTGGGCCGCCAGGGCCGCCGTTTCCGCGATCAGTTCCTGGGCCTTGGCCGCATTGCCATGGCGCTCTTCGGCCAGCTGCTTGAAATGCTGGGCCGCCGGCGCGTAGGCCAGGCTGCAGGCGGCGTCGAAACGTTCCCACAGGGATTTCGGTGCGGGACCGGACAGGGTGTCAAGCGACTTCCAGCGCTCGCGCAGGCTGCCCACCTTCTTGGCCAGCTCGGCCATCGGCAACTCCTGCGCCGGCAATTCCTCGCCCGCCTTGACCAGTTCCTCGCGCGAGACGTTGCCGCCCCAGCGCGCCCAGTCGGCCAGGCGCTTGAATTCGGCCCGCACGTGTGCCAGGCGGTCGGCCTGCGCCGGCGTCAAGCGGCCGTGCTTGGTATCGCGCAAGGTCTTGTCATGCTCGGAAGCCACGTGCAGCAAGCCATCCTGCAGGGCCGCTTCCATGGCGTCGAGCGTCTTGAAGAACTGTTCCGTCGCTTCCTTCGACACGGACGCGTGTTCCTGGCGCGGCTTGCGCGGCGCCGGTTCCGCATGTGCTGGCGTGTCCACGGCTGCGGCAGTGACGACCGGCGCCGGCGCGCTGGCCAGCAGGGCCGCAAATTGCTGCTGCAGGCTGTCGGACAATGGCGATTCCGGCAGGCGCGGCAAGGCTTGCCAGGCGCGTTTCAGGGCGGCGGCGTCCAGCGTGGCGGCATCCTGCGCCTGCCATTCGGCCAGGGCAAGCTGGCGTGCGTCGAACACGGCCTGGTGCTGCTGCAGCGCCTGCAAGGCGGACTGCGCCTGCTCGCGCGCTTGCGTAAAGTCCAGTTCCAGGTGTTTCGGCAGCGAGGCGCGCTCGGGCGACTGCGCATGCCGGGCATGCTCCGCGTCGAGGTCCGCCAGCGCCTGCGCCAGCTCGCCGGCGCCCTGGCCATTGCTCGCCAGCGCGCGCGCGGCGGCGACGGCGTCAATGACGGCGCGCTGCAGCAGCACCTGCGCTTCCAGGCGGGCCGCCAGCGCGGCGCGCGCGGCGGCAAAGTCCGTGGCCAGCGCGGGCGTGGCCTTGATGACCTGCCATTGGCGGTCCAGCTCGGCCACCTGGTTGGGGCTCAGCTTCTCGTCGCTCAACAGGCGCTGGGCCGCGGCGATGCTGGCCTGGGCGCGCTGGGTCTCGGCCGCCTGGTGGCGGATCAGGTCGATACGGCCCTGCATCAGCTTGGCGACGCGGCGGTCCGTGTTGCGCATGGCCTGGTGGGCTTTTTCCAGCAGGGGCAGGGAGTGGACATGCTCGGCCGCGATCAGACGGGCATCGGCAAATTCGCTGGACACGATAAATTCAAGGGCGGCGGCTTCGTCGCCCGCCACGGCATGGGCACGCGCCACCTGGTCGGCGCGGCGCGATGCGCTCTGCGCCGAGGCGGCGGCCTGTTCTGCGACGACAGGATCGGGGGCGGCAGTCTTGCTGGCAGAACGTTTGAAAAGAAATTCGAACATGACGGGTTTCGCGTGGATCAAAACCACCATCATAACAAAGCCCGGGGTATTGCATCGGACAGGGCTGAACAAGTTATCAAATGAGTAAATCGAACATTTTCCCCATGTCGGCAGACCGCCGTGCCGCCCGAAAACCAGCGCCACTCCGGACGGCACGGCGGGGTGGGCGCTTGCTACCCCGTCAAGCCTGCGCGCGCAGCGGCTGTGGCGCCGCCAGCCGCGCCGCATGGGCGTCGACACTGGCGCCAGCCTGCCTGCCGGCAGCGGCGCCCTGCCCGCCGGCGGCCGCCGTGCCCGCCGCCGGCAGGACGAAGGGCAGCACCTGCGCCTTGTCGCGGCGCGCTTCCTGCGCGCGCGCGTCATGGGCCAGGAATTGATAGGCGATGGCAAACCATGTTTCACCCACGATCACCTTGCGCGCCAGGGCGAACAGCTCGCGCTCGTCCTTTTCCAGGCGCGCCAGCAAAGCCGCGCAAAAGGCGTCGATGGCGGCGCACAGCTGCCCGGCCTGCAGTTCCGTACTGTCGATGGCGGCAGCGGCGCGCTGCTGCACGGCATTGATGCTTTCCAGCGCCGCATGGTTCAGGCCGTTAAGTTCATTGAGCAGGCCGTCCGCATGCGGTGCGGCCTGGCGGATGGCGGGAATCAGGTACATCTCCACCTTGCGCCAGTAGCCGCCCTGGTAGAGACGGTTCAGCCAGTCGCCCGCATACTGCAGCTGCGCCAGACTCAGGCAGTTCTGGTGCCGTAGCTGCACGTGCATGTATTTCTGAAAAGCCAGCAGACTCATGCGGATGCTGGCCTGTTCCACCGACAAGGACACCAATATATATGTTGCCGTAAGCATGCACTCACTCCCAAAGCACGTCGGACGTATCATCCTGGAAGTGAAAGTGTAAAGACTGCCGACAGGGCAGGGTTTGATCCTGCACAAACCCGCAGCCTGCCGCGCGCATCATTTTCAGCGCGGCGGCCGCAATCCGATGTGCAGGTTGACGACGCCCGGCTCTTCGGACGGCGTGACCTCGCCGCCGAAGCTCTTCACCAGCCGCTGCATGCCCTTGTTGCGCGCCATCGCCTCGCCCACCAGCGCTTCCGTGCCGCGGCCGCGGAAGTAGTCGACCAGCTTCTCGAACAGGATGTGGCCCAGGCCCTTGCCCTTCAGGGCCGAACGGACGGCGATGGCGAAATCGGCATGGATATTGTCCGGGTCGGCCACGGCGCGCACCACGCCCAGGGTTTCCGGCTGGCCATCCGGCCCCGTGCGCGTGGCGATGAAGGCCATGGCGCGGTCGTAATCGATCTGCGTCAGGCGCGCCAGCTGCGACACGGGCAGCTCGCGCATGGACGTGAAAAAGCGCAGGCGCACATCGTCCGGGTCCAGCGCGTGGAACAGTTCCATGTGCTGCGGCGCGTCCTCGGGGCGGATGGGGCGCAGCAAGATCGGCTGGTCCATCCACGTCACCTGCTCTTCCAGCTCCTGCGGATACGGGCGGATGGCCAGGCGGTCGCGCTGCTGGCCCGGCTGCAAACGGATGCGCGCGTCGAGGGCGATCACGCCATCCGCATCGGCCACCAGGGGGTTGATGTCGAGTTCGGCCAGCTCGCCGATGTCGGCCACCAGTTCGGCCACCTGGATCAGGGTGTAGCAGATGGCGTCGATGTCGGCCGGCGGCTGGTTGCGGTAGCCGGCCAGCAGTTTCGACACGCGCGTGCGCGCCAGCATGTCGCGCGCCAGCACCATGTTCAGCGGCGGCAGGCCGATGGCGTGGTCCGCCGTCACCTCCACGGCGATGCCGCCCTGCCCCACCAGGATGACGGGGCCGAAGGCGGCGTCCGTCGTCACGCCGACGATCAGTTCATGCGACTGCGGCCGGCGCGCCATCTGCTGCACCGTGAAACCGTCGATGAGCGCGTCGGGCCGCATGCGGCGCACGCGCTTCTCCATGGCGGCGGCGGCCGTGCGCAGGATGTCGGGCGTGTCCAGGTCCAGCGCCACGCCGCCCACGTCGGATTTGTGGGCGATGTCGGGCGAGTGGATCTTCAGCGCCACCGGGTAGCCGATATCGGCCGCCACGGCCAGCGCCTCTTCCACGTCGGCCGCCATGCGCGTGGTGGCGACGGGAATGCCGTAGGCGGCGAGGATTTCCTTCGAGCGGCATTCGCCCAGCACCGTCTGGCCGGCCGCCAGCGCGGCTGCGACGATCTCGCGCACCCGGGCGCGGCGCGGCGTGGCCGACATGGGCAGCTGCGCCGGCACCTGCATCAGCGTTTCCTGGTTGCGCCGGTACTGCACGATCTGCATGAAGCCATGCACGGCCTTTTCCGGCGTGTCGTAGGTGGGAATGCCGGCGCGATTGAGCACCTGGCGCGCGGGCGCCACGGTGGTGCCGCCCAGCAGGCACGACAGCACCGTGCGCGAAGTGGCCTTGATCAGCGGCGTGACGGCTTCGGCGATGTCGATCGACGAGACCATGGCCGTGGGCGCGTGCAGCAGCAGCAAGGCGTCCGCCTGCGGCTCGTCGAGCAGCGGCGCGATGGCGTCCACATAGCGCTGCACGGCCGAATCGCCGGGCAGGCCGACGGGATTGTCGTGCGACCAGCCGCGCGGCAGCGCCTTTTCCAGCGCGATGACGGTATCGGGCGACAGCTCGGCCAGCTTGCCGCCGCTGCCCACGAGGGCGTCGGTGGCCATCACGCCCAGGCCGCCGCCGTTGCACAGGATCGCCAGGCGCTCGCCCCGCTGCGAGCGGATATGCGTGAGGGTTTCCACGGCGTCGAAGAGTTCCTCGGCCGAATACACGCGCAGCATGCCGGCGCGGCGGATGGCCGCGTCGTACACGGCGTCCGAGCCGGCCAGCGCGCCCGTGTGCCAGGCCGCCATGGCCGCGCCTTCCGCCTCGCGCCCCGCCTTCAGCACGATGACGGGCTTGCTGCGCGCCGCCGCCCGCGCCGCCGACATGAATTTGCGCGCCGCGTGGATGTCTTCCATGTACAGCAGGATGGCGGCCGTGTCGACGTCGCCGGCCAGGTAGTCGAGCAGGTCGCCGAAATCGATGTCGTAGCTGCCGCCGAGCGAAATGAACTTGGAAAAACCCACGCCGTGTGCATTGGCCCAGTCGAGCACGCCCGACACCAGCGCGCCCGATTGCGACACGAAGGCGATCTTGCCGCTCGTCGCGCCCACGTGGGCGAAGCTGGCATTGAGGCCCAGTTTCGGCACCAGCAACCCCATGCTGTTGGGGCCGAGGATGCGCAGCAAATGCGGCTTGGCCGCCTTCAGCATGGCCAGGCGCAGCGACTGTTCGCGCGCGGGGTCCAGGCCCGACGTCATGACGATGGCCGCGCGCGTGCCCAGCGCGCCCAGTTCGCGGATCAGCGCCGTGATGGTGGCGGGCGGCGTGCAGATGATGGCCAGGTCCGGCGCCTTGGGCAGCTGCGCCAGCTTGCGGTAGCATTTCAGGCCCATCAGCTCGTCATACTTGGGATTGACGGGCCAGATGTCTCCTTGATAGCCGCCCCCGAGCAGGTTGTACAGGGCGATGGCGCCCAGCTTGCGTTCACGCGCCGTGGCGCCGATCAGGGCCACCGAGGCCGGCTTGAACAGCTTGTCGAGATTACGGATACTCATGTTCTAGCCTCATGGATTGCCGGAGCGGGATTGCCGGAGCGACTATGCGCCAGTGTAAGGGATACATTGCCAAATAAATTTGACCTTGTCGTGCATTTCGCAAAAAAGCATGCCTACCAGCGCGAGCGGTGGCTTTCCGTCACGCCCGCCAGCTGCGCCACGATGCGCTTGGGCGATTCCGCGCTGGCGCGCACCCAGCCGCTGAAGGTGCCGATGGGCTGGATGTAGCGGCTGGCGGCGATCCACAGGTTCTTGTCCTCGCGCCGCGCGCCCTCTGGCTTGAAGTGCAGGTCCAGCAGATCGTCGTCCGTCCACACATGCCACGGCGCCAGCGGGTTGTCGGGGTTGAAGTCGAAATGCGCGCGGCCCAGCGGATACAGCTGGCCATCGAGCCACAGCGCGTTTTCATGCGCGCCGAAATAGCCGGCCTGCAGGTTGAAGCCCAGGTCCAGGCTGTGCGCCGACGCCCAGCGCCATTCCGTCTCGCGCGCCAGCAAGCCGTTCGAATAATCGAAGCTGGCCACGCCATCGTCCAGGCTGTAGCCCATGGCGCCGCAGCGCACGTTGCCCCACAGGGGCAGGCCGCCCGACTTTTGCGTGGCGTGCGCGCTGCCGCCCTCGCCCACGGGCCCGATGGCCAGCAGGGTGGGCGCGACGGGCGGGCCGAATTCCGCATCGATGCCGAAATGGCCGCAATCGAGCTGCAGACGGTAGCGGTGCTGCGCTTGCGCCTCGATGGCGATGTGGTGCGACAGGAAGCGGAAACGGCTGCCGGCAGCCGCATGCGGCGCCACGGAGGCGGAAAGGCCCGGTACGCCATCCTGCGAAAAGCTGGCCACGATCTTGCCCTTGTGGCGGTCGAAGGCATACGCGAACGCCGTGCTGGTCCAGCCCAGCTCGACGATGGCCACGCCGCAGAACACGGCCGGTGTCGACAGCGCCACGTAATGCCAGCGCTTGTGGTGAAACAGGCGCCAGAGGGCGCCGCGCGCGTGCGGCGGCGCCAGCGCGGCCCAGTCGAAGGCGCCCAGCATGCCCGTGTAGCGGCCGAAGCGGGGCTGGCCATCCGCGTCGAGCAGATCAGGGGGAGCGGGCGGCAGCATCATGCGGCCCGCCTTGCGGCCAGGCCGCCATCCTGCAGGGCCGCGGCCAGCTGCTGGCCGAACGGCGCCGGCTGCGCTTGCGCAATATCAACCTGCGGACAGGCATGCCAGAGCGCCAGGCGCCGCACGGCACCGGCCACGTCCTGCACCAGGCGGGGACTGGGGCGCACGCCCTCTTCCAGCGCCAGCGACTTGATCTCGAAACGTCCCTGCGCGCGGTGCGCCTTGGCGTCCAGGCGGCCCACGAGCGCGCCGCGGCGCAGGATCGGCAAGGTGAAATAGCCGTACTGGCGCTTCTCGGCCGGCGTATAGCATTCGAGCCGGTAGTCAAAGCCGAACAGTTCCAGCGCGCGGCGCCGGTCCCACACGACGGGGTCGAACGGCGACAGGATCGTCGTCAGGGTGGGCGCCAGCTTGCCGGCCGCCGCCGCGCGCGCCAGGTCCGCATGATCGGCATGCACGTACACGGCGTCTATCCAGCCGTCCACCGCGTAGCGCAGCAGCGCGCCCTCGTCCACCAGTATTTGCAGATCGCGCGCCAGGCTGGCGCGCGGCTGCTTCGTGCGGAAGTAGTCGCTGATCCAGCCGGCCCGCGCCAGGCCCAGCGCCTTCACGCTGGCCAGCAGCAGCCGGCGCCGCACCTCGTCTTCGGAGGGCAGCAAGCCATCGTGCCAGCCGGGCAGCACGCGCTCGGCCAGGTCGTAATAGCGCTGGAAATTGTGGCGCTTGGCGATCATCAGCACGCCCGAGGTAAACAGCACTTCCAGCGAGCGCTTTTCCGGCTTCCAGCTCCACCAGCCGCCCGCCTGGCCATCCGTGCGCTCGAAGTCGGCGGAACGGGCGGCGCCGTTGGCGCGGATGTGGGCCAGCACCGCGGCCACGGCCTCGCCCTGCTCGGCCATCCATTTGACGGAGTATTTCCAGCCCATGGCGGCCGGGTCGAGCATGCGGTGGCGGTACAAGCCATAGTCTTCGATGGGCACGAAGCAGGCTTCATGCGCCCAGTATTCGAACAGCGCGCCCTCGGCCAGCAACTGCTCCAGCCACGGCTGCGGATAGTCGCCCAGGCGGCTCCACAGCACCAGGTACGGGCTGCGCGCCACCACGTGGATGGTGTCGATCTGCAGCACGCCCATCTGGCGGATGGCCGCCAGCACGTCGGCCTTCACGGCTTTTTTACGCCGCGCCTGCAGCAGGCCCTGCGCGGCCAGGTGCAGCGAGCGCGCGGCGGCCAGGGACAGCGCCGGCGTCGGCGTCGGCGGGGATAGCGGTGCGGCGGACGGTATCGGCAAGGTGGGATCTTCCTCAGCAAAAAAGGTGGCGCGCATCATGCACGGGCATATCAGGAAGATACCGCATTCTCATCGCCGCTTCCGCATTTTTTCCTGAATTGTATTCATGCTGTCGCGCATTTTCATTCACCTTGCGCACCGCAACAGTGCAAAAAATGGCCGCCACATGACCGCTTCGTGACAACTGCACGGCGGCGCTTGACACGCCCCTGGCGATTCTATAACTTAAGGAAAATATTGCCACACGGCAATTAAATACACCTCAGCCTTGCCCGCCCTGCACGCCTCCCATCCCTGCCGCCGGCCGGTCGCAGGGCGCGGCGTGCGCGGCGCCGGTGTCCGACTTGCCGGTGGGCGGAGCGGAACAGGCTGGCCAATCCCACTGCATCAATAAAAACCAGGAAGAGAACATGCACACATCTTTGCTTTGGTCCGGGCGGCAGCAGGCCGGTCCCGGCCGTTTTTCCAGGCCCGGCCTGCCGCTGGCGCTGTCCCTGGCCCTCGCGCTGTCCGCGTGCGGCGGAGGCGGCGACAACGCCGCCGCGCCGGCCGCGGCGCAGCGGCTGCTGGCGGAAAGCGTATCCGAGGCCGCGCTCACGCCCGTCGCCGCCACGGCCAGCTCGGCCGAACGGGGCGACCTGTCGGCCGGCGCCGCCATCGACGGCAACGATGGCACGCGCTGGGGCAGCGCCTTTACGGACAACGAATACCTGACGCTCGATTTCGGCACCTCGCAAACCATCACGCGCGTGCGCATCGCCTGGGAAAACGCGCACGCCAGCGCCTACCTGCTGCAGGTGTCGGACGACAATGCGCACTGGACCACCGTCCAGCGCGTCGAAGACAGCCGGGGCGGCATCGAGGACATCACGGGTTTTTCCGCGCAGGGCCGCTACCTGCGCATGCAGGGCGTGAAACGCTCGGGCCAGTACGGCTATTCCATCTTTGAAATCCAGGCTTTCTCGGGCACGCCTGCCCTGCCGCCGGTGACGCCGCCCGTCACCGAACCGCCCCCCGTCACCAGCGATCCGACGCTGCCCGGCGCCGTCATCCGCCCCGTGAGCGCCACCTCTTCGCCCGTGGAAAACCCCGGCATGTCGGCCGCCATGGCCATTGACGGCAAGACGGGCACGCGCTGGGCCAGCAAGTTCGAGGACGGCGCCTGGATCCAGTTCGACTTCGGCGCGAAGACGCCGGTCGGCTACATGAAGCTGCTGTGGGAAAACGCCTATGGCAAGCAATACGCGCTGCAGGTGTCCGACGACGGGCAGGACTGGTCGCAGATCCGCTACGTGGGCAACGGCCACGGCGGCACCGAGGAATTCTTCAATCTGGGCGTCAATGCCCGCTACATCCGCCTGCAGGGCGTGGCGCGCGCCACGCAGTACGGCTATTCGCTGCTGGAAGTGGAATTCAAGACGCCGGGCAGCGACAACAGCCTGCCGTCCACCGCCACCTCGGCGCTGACATTCCCCGGCGACGGCGCGGGCATGGCGCCGCTGCCGGCCGCCGCGCAGCCGCTGGAAAGCCTGCAATTTACCCTCGCGGACGGCACCCTGGTGACGCGCTTCGGCGCGCGGGGCCTGGCGCGCCACGGCCGCGAACGGGGCGAGGAATGGAATGAGATCGGCTACGGCCCGAATGAAACGGTCGATCCCGTCACGGGCCTGCCGCAGGACAAGGGTCCCGGCAACTACCTGACCTTCGTGCCGCAGTACTTCAAGAACCGCACCTGGGGCGTGGAAATCATCGACAACAGCAAGGTGCGCGGCGTCACGAAACCTACCCTGATCGTCAACCAGTACACCACCGTCGACTTCCTCTCCGGCGGCGTGGCCTTCTTCCGCGGCTTCGACCGCCCCGGCGTGACGGGCTACGGCTGGATGTCGCCCGGCGAACTGGTGGACCGCAACGTCCCCGTCTGCAAGCCCATGGCCTACCCCGCCAATGATCGCCTGACGAACGCCAGCGGCATCAACGGCGCCTGCACCCTGCTGATCAAGGAATACCCGGGCCATGGCGGCCTCGATGCGGCCGGCATGCCGAATGGCACCGACGTCAAGGCGCGCGCGCTGACGGCAGGCGACATCATCGAAGTGTCGCCATCGATGTTTTCCACCACCGCCTCGATGGCCTCGAAGGGCGACGACGGCGGCATCCGCTACTACTCCTACGAATGGACGTATGTCGTGGGTGCTGGCCTGCGGCCATGGTACGGCGTGCAGCCGCGCCTCAATTCCGTGCCGCTGCCGGAGGAAACCCTGTCCGGCGGCCTCGGTTCCGTGTCGTACAACTACTCGGACAATGCCCTGTTCATATTCCAGCAGCCGCACAACCATATCGGCATGCAGAACATGCAGCGCTTCGTCGAGGGGCGGCGCCTGGTGCACACGAATTTCACCACCGGCGAGCATAACGAGGGCGGCAACGACCGCTACGCGCCAGCCGTCAGGCTGCAGGGGCAGCGCTACGCCCAGTCGGCGTGCATCGCCTGCCACGTCAACAATGGCCGCAGCCCCGCGCCCGTGGCCCTGAACCAGCGCCTCGACACCATGGCCGTGCGCGTCGCCAGCATCAATGCGGCGGGCCAGCAGGTGCCGCACCCGCAGTACGGCACGGCGATCCAGATGAATGCCGTCTCGCCTTCCGGCGCGCCGCAAAACTGGGGCAACAGCGTCAGCGTGGGCGCTTTCACGGCGCGTACGGTGGCCCTGGCCGATGGCACGCAAGTCGAACTGCGCAAGCCCACGCTGGCCTTTGAAGGCCCCGTGCCCGCCATCGTCTCGCTGCGCGCGGCGCCGCCGATGATCGGCACGGGCCTGCTCGAAGCCGTGCCGGAAGCGGACATCCTGGCGCGCGCCCGCGCCACGCCGGACGCCGACGGCGTCAAGGGGCAGCCCAACTACGTGTATGACCCGGAAACGGGCGCCGTGCGCCTGGGCCGCTTCGGCTGGAAGGCGTCGAAGGCCACCCTGCGCCACCAGGCGGCCGACGCCCTGCTGCTGGACATGGCCGTCACCTCGCCCGTGTACCGCAACCGCGCCTGCATGGCCGGTCCCGCGGCGTGCGCGGCGGGCGGCGCGCAGCCCGGCATCTCGGAAGCGGACCTGCAGTCGATCACGCAGTACCTGGCCCTGGTCGCCGTGCCGGCCCAGCGCAGCATCGCCAGCGGCTTCCCGCAAGGCGTGGCGCCGATCGAGGAACTCAAGGTCGATCCGCAGCAGGTTGCCGCCGGTTCGAGGCTGTTCCAGGGCATGCGATGCGCCGCCTGCCACACGGTGGAAATGAAGACGGGCGCGGGCCACCTGTTTGCGGAATTGCGCAACCAGACCATCCGCCCCTACACCGACCTGCTGCTGCACGACATGGGTCCCGAGTTGGCCGACAAGTTCAGCGAAGGCCAGGCGAAAGGCAGCATGTGGCGCACGGCCCCGCTGTGGGGCATCGGCTACACGGAAAAGGTCATGGGCAACGGCGGCAAGGCCGGCTACCTGCATGACGGCCGCGCGCGCAGCCTGACGGAAGCGATCCTGTGGCACGGCGGCGAGGGGGCGAAGGCGCGCCAGCGTTTCGAGAACCTGTCGAAGACGGAGCGCGAGGCGCTGCTGGCCTTCCTGAAGTCGCTGTAGGCGTTTGCAGCACCGCTGGCGCCGCCGTCATGGCAAGATGACGGTCACCACCAGCCCCCGGCCCTGCAGGCCGGCCCCCAGCACGATCTGCGCCCCATGCCGCTCGGCGATGCGGCGCACGATGGACAGTCCCAGCCCGCTGCCGGGCAGCTGTCCGCCGCCCAGGCGCACGAAGCGTTCGAACACGCGCTCGTGCATCTCTGCGGCGATGCCCGGTCCCGTATCGGCCACGCGCACGTAGCTGCGCCCCTGCTCCACGCCGCAGCTGACGGCGACGCAGCCGGGCGCCGGCGTGTAGCGCAGCGCATTGTCGACCAGGTTGCGCAGCAGGATCTGCAGGCTGTCCGCGTCCAGCGCGCACGGCGCCGGCGCCGCGTTCACCGCCAGCGCCAGCCCGTATGGCGCGGCCAGCGCCTGCCACGCTTCTTCCTGCCGCGCCAGCAGCGGCGCCAGGTCGCCCGGCGCCAGCGCCGTCCCCGCCGGCGCCTGCGGGTCGAGCTGGGCCAGGGCCAGCAGCTGGTTGACGAGGCGCGTGGCACGCTCCACGCTGGCACCCAGGCCGGCGATGAATTCCTCGCGCTCGTCCGCGCTGCGGGCCCGCTGCAGCACCTGCAGATTGGTCTTGATGGCGGCCAGCGGCGTGCGCAGTTCGTGCGCCGCATCGGCCGTGAAGCGCTGTTCGTTGTCGCGGCTGTGCCGCACCCTGCCAAACAGCCGGTTAATTTCCAGCAGCAGCGGATGCAGTTCGCCGGGCGCGCCATGCAAATTGACGTCGGCCAGCTCGTTCGGCGTGCGCGCCGACACTTCATCGGCCGACACCTGCAGCACGCGGAAGACGCGGTGGATGCTCCACCAGATGGCGATGGTGGCCAGCGCCGCGAGCAGCAGGCCAAACAGCGCGATGCGGTAAAAGAAGCCGCGGCTGATGTCGTCGCGGTGGCTGGTCGGCTCGGCCACCAGCAGCTGCAGGCTGCGCGGCTGGTCCCACAGCGAATACAGGCGCCAGCGCTGGCCGGCGATCGTCGTCCACGACAGGCCATCGGGCGCGCTGCGCGACAGGGTGATGTCGGAGGCCGCATCGTTGCGGTACAGCACGCGCTGCTGCGCGTCGCGCACCTTGAACAGCAAATACTGGTGGGGATTGCGCTGGCCGCGCAGGGGCAGGTCGATGGGTCCCGTCAAGCCATGCTCGCGCACATCCTTTTCCACCAGCGACAGCAGCAGGTGGCCCGTCTCGATGAGCGACTGGTCGAACAGTTCCTGGCTTTCGCGGCGCGCTTCCACGTACACGATGGCGGCGCTGCCCACCCACAGGGCCAGGGTCAGGCCCAGCAGCACGGCCAGCAGGGTGCGCCGCAGCGACCAGGTTTGCAGGACCGGCCCGCTCATGCGCCTACCGGCTCCGGATGCAGCTGCGTTTTCGGGCCGACGGTGGCGGAGACTATGAGCATGGGGCGCGCCTGAGGAAGAGTTTGCATGATGCCGCGGGCTTGTTAAGAATCTCTTAAGAACTTCTGCGCAAGATCCGGAGCGAAATATTTTATGGGAAGCCAGGTCCGCAATTGTAAATGATTCTTATTTTGCCAATGATTCCCATTACCGTAACAGCAGCGCCAGCAGCAGCACCAATCAACCTATAACAAAACAGTAAGCAATCAACCACCAGGAGTTTGCATGTCCAACAGTACCCGCCGCCCGCGCCTGCCGCGTCCCACCACCCTGGCACTGGCAATCGCCGCCCTGGCCTGCCTGCCCGCGCATGCGCAAGTGGCCGCGCCGGACAGCATGCCGGAAGTCGTCGTCTCCGCTTCCGGCTTCGAGCAGGATATCCGGCAGGCGCCCGCCTCGATCACCGTGCTGACGCGCCAGGAACTGTCCAAGGAGCGCTTCGGCAACCTGACGCAGGCGCTGGAAAGCGTGGAAGGCATCGACGTGGGCGCGGCGGCCGACAAGACGGGCGGCATGAACATCAGCATCCGCGGCATGCCCAGCGACTACACGCTGGTGCTGATCGACGGGCGCCGCCAGAACGCGGCGGGCAACGTCACGCCGAACGGCTTCGGCGGCACGCAGACGAGCTTCATGCCGCCGCTGGCCGCCATCGAGCGCATCGAGATCATCCGCGGCCCCATGTCGACCCTGTACGGCTCGGACGCCATGGGCGGCGTGATCAACATCATCACGCGCAAGGTGGGCAAGCAGTGGATGGGTTCCGTCTCGGCCGACTATACCTTGCAGGAAGAAGCGGACTTCGGCGACGTCAAGGCGGGCCGCTTCTACCTGAGCGGCCCCATCGCCACCGACGTGCTGGGCCTGTCCCTGCGCGGCAGCAAGCAGCGCCGCGATGCGGCCGACATCCGCGTGCCCAACGCGGCCGGCGCGCAAGTGCCCGCCAGCATGGGCGCCAATCCCGTGCGTTCGGACGTGGAAAACGTCGGCGCCCGCCTGGCCTTCACGCCGAACCGCTTCCACACCGTCATCCTCGACGCCGACGCGGGCCGCCAGACCTACGACAATTCGCGCGGCCAGCTGGGCACGCAGTCGGTGCAGGGCGGCTACGGCCCCGAGCAGAAATACCAGCGCGACCAGTGGACCCTGTCGCACACGGGCCGCTTCGGCTTCGGCACCTTGGACAGCAGCTACATGGTCAACAAGACGGAAACCCTGGGCCGCACGATCCCGCCGGGCACGCCGGGCGCCGTGGCCGGCAGCGCGCGCACCCTGGAAGTGGAAAGCCAGGTCTTCGATACCAAGTTGGTATTACCTTTGGGCAAGCACATGGCCACCGTCGGCGCGCAATGGTGGAAAGCGGAAATGACGGATGGCGTGGCGCCAAAGACATTCGAATTCACGCAAAAAGCCCTGTTCCTGGAAGACGAATGGCAAGTGCTCGACAGCGTGGCCCTGACGGTGGGCGCCCGCTATGACGACCACAGCATCTTCGGCGGCCAGACCAGCCCCCGTGCCTACGCCGTGTGGAACGCCAACCCGAGCTGGACCATCAAGGGCGGCGTCAGCAAGGGCTACAAGACGCCCCGCGTGGAACAATTGTCGCCAGGCATCAACGGCTTCGGCGGCCAGGGCACGATACCGCTGGTCGGCAGCCCGAACCTGAAGCCGGAAACGAGCACGACGACGGAAATCGGCGCCTACTTCGACAACCTGGCCGGCTGGACGGCCAGCGCTACCCTGTTCAACAACGAATTCAAGGACAAGATCACCTCCGGCACGGGCCTGCTCAACTGCGACTACCGCCCGTCGCCGAACCGCCCCGGCTGCGTCAGCTTCGGCAACTGGCCGAATGTCGATGCGTTCGGCCAGTCCATCAACGTGGATGAGGCCGTCACGCGGGGCGTCGAGCTGAACACGCGCTTCCCGCTGGGCAAGAGCGTGTCGGCCAGCGCCAACTACACCTACACGGAAAGCGAACAGAAGAGCGGCAGCAATGCGGGCCAGCCCCTGAGCGACACGCCCAGGCACGCCGTCAACGCGCGCCTGGCATGGGATATCTCGCCGCAATGGAACGGCTGGCTGCGCGGCGAATACCGCAGCGACCGCTTCCGCGATCCGGGCACCTCGGCCGCCACCCGCGCCGCCAAGGCCGCGCTGGGCGACTACAAGGGCTATGCCATGTTGCACGTGGGTACCAGTTATCAGCTGAACAAGCGCGTCACCCTGAACGCGGCCGTGTACAACCTGCTCAACAAGGACTTCATCGACTACCAGCCGTACCGCGCACCGGCATTGACCTACGCCAACCGCTACGTCAACAGCCTGGACGGGCGCCGCCTGTGGCTGTCGGCCACCGTCGACTTCTGATGCCGTGATGGCTAGCTGAGCATCACCGCCACGGGCTGCCTCAGGGCGGCCCGTTTTTGCATCAAGCCGCCTTGGGCTTGTCGATGCAATACCCGATCGCATGCACGGTGCGTATCAATTCCCGCCCCAGCTTCTTGCGCAGGTGGTGGATGTGCACCTGCACGGCGTTGCTTTCCACTTCACCGCCCCAGCTGTACAGGTTTTTTTCCAGCTGCTCCCGGCTCAGCACCCTGCCGCCGTGTTCCAGCAGCAGCTGCAGGATGCGGAACTCCTTGACGGTCAGGTTCACGGGGGTTCCCCCTTGCGTCACCTGGCGGTCTGCGATGTCGAGCACCAGGTCGCCGTGCACGAGGTTTTCCCGCAGGCGGCCGGCGGCGCGGCGGCAGGCGCTGCGGATGCGCGCAGCCAGTTCGTCGAGGTCGAAGGGTTTCACGATGAAGTCGTCGGCGCCCGCGTCCAGCCCGGCGATGCGCTCGCCCACCTTGTCGCGCGCCGTGACGACCAGCACGGCGCCGCCGTAGCCGCTGTCGCGCAGGGTGCCCAGCGCCTGCATGCCGTCCTGGCCCGGCAAGCCCAGGTCGAGCAGGATGCAGGCATAGTCGTGCAGGCGCACGGCCGTGTGCGCGTGTTCGGCCGACATGACCCAGTCGACGGCATAGCCGCCCTGTTCCAGGCCGATCTGCGTGGCGCGGCCCAGCTGCGGGTCGTCTTCGGTGAGCAGGATGCGCATGGCGTGGGAGCCGGAAGGCCCGCTCAGTCCTTCTTCTTGATCAGCCCCGCCAGCGCGGCGAAGGGATTGTGCGTGGCCGGTGCCACCTCGGCCGACAGCAGGCCGGCGCCGCGGTCCGCCTCCAGGTAGCGCGAGTGCTCGTTGTCGTGGCAATACAGGCACAGCAGTTCCCAGTTGCTGCCGTCGGGCGGGTTGTTGTCGTGGTTGTGGTCGCGGTGATGCACCGTCAGTTGCTGCACGTTGGCGCGCGTGAATTCGCGCATGCAGCGGCCGCAGACCCACGGGTACATCTTCAGCGAGCGCTCGCGGTAGCCGCTCTCGCGCTGGTCGGCGGCGCGCCGCGCGTCGGCCACGATCTTGTCCAGTCTTGCCGCGTCGGGCTTTTTACTCTGCATGACAACTTTCGATATGGGAGGGAGAAGCGCCCATTTTAATGAGGATGGCGGCGTAATTGTACTTTTTCTGCCACGCCGCCCGCCCGTGTCGCGGGCCGCGCGCTTTTTTTCACGTGCGTGGCACCACGACTACTTGATTTAACGCAAAATAACGCCAGCGACAGACGACGAACGGGCGCTGGGGCAGCGAAAAATGGCGGCGCGCAGGTCAGCATATTTCGGCTATGATGCGCGCCACGCCGCCCTTCCCCTTTTCCATGACCCTAGCCTGCAAGCGCCCGTGATATCGATAACGAGACCCCTGCAACGCCTTGCCAGCCGCCTTTACCGCTTCAGCCTGGTGCCCCTGTTCGCGCTCCTGCTGCTGCTGGTGACGTGGGGCGCCGTCATCTACCAGGTGGGCCAGGAACAGGCCGGCGCCGTGCGCGACGCCGTGGCAGGCAGCCAGACCCTGGCGCGCACCCTGGCCGACCATACCGGCTACATCCTGCGCCAGACGGACCACGCCACGCAACTGTTCAAGCTCAAATACGAGGAGTCGGGCGGCAGCCTGCGCCTGAACGAATTCACGCGCCGCCAGGGCCTGCTCGACAGCGTGCTGCCGTCGAAGCTGGAATTGCCCATCGCGCTGACCGACGCGCACGGCAACGTCATCGACAGCGCCAACGCCTATTTCCCGGACCAGCTGGCGCACCAGTCCTTCTTCCGCGCGCTGGCGGCCAATCCGGCCGACACGGCCCTGGTCGACACGCCCATGCTCGACGCCGACAGCAAGCACTGGACCATCCGCCTGGCGCGCCGCCTGAACGACGAGCATGGCCGCTTCGCCGGCGCCATCATCATCCTCATCAATCCCACCTATTTCGTCGACGACTACGACCGCCTGAACCTCGATGAACATGGCGCGCTGATGCTGGTGGCGCGCGACAGCGGCCTGACGGTGGGGCGCATCGGCGAGCAGCTGATCATCAGCGACCGCATCGACTTCCGCATGCCCGGCCCGCCCGATCACGCGCCCGAGGAACTGGTGATCGAGCCGCCCGTCGACGCGACGGCGCGCATCTACAGCTACCGCGAGCTGTCCCGCTATCCGCTGCTGGCCGTGGTGGGCGTCAGCCGGGCCGCCGCCCTGGCCCGCTTCGAGCACCGCCGCAAGGTCTACCTGGGCGCGCTGATTGCCGCCAGCCTGCTCATCGCCGGCTTCACGGCCCTGCTGACGCGCCAGAGCGCCCGCCTGCGCCGCAGCATCCGCCAGGCCAAGGAAACGCAGGCGCTGCTGCGCGCGGCCCACCAGGGCAGCCTCGACGCCGTGCTGCTGCTGAAAGCCTGGCGCCCGGCGCCGGGCAAGCCGGTGGAAGACTTCGTCTTTGCCGACATCAACGAACGGGCCGCCGACATGCTGGGCAAGCCCCGCTCCGAACTGCTGGGCCAGCGCGTGCTGCCGCTGGTGCCCCTGCTGCGCGGCGAGCGCTTCTTCAAGCGCTTCGTGCTGGTGATGGAAACGGGCCAGCCGCTGGAGGACGAATTCGAGCTGACGCTGGCGTCGGGCGGCACGCGCTGGCTGCGCCACCAGGTGGTGCCCATCGCCGACGGCGTGGCCGTCACGTCGCGCGACATCAGCGCGCGCAAGCACGACGAACTGGCGCTGCAGGACAACCGCAGCTTCCTGCAGTCGCTGATCGACCACCTGCCCGTGCTGGTGTACGTGAAGAGCGCGCGGCCGGAAAACTTCGGCCAGATGGAGGTGTGGAACAAGGCGGCCGAGGACATCACGGGCTACCAGGCCGGCGACATCATCGGCAAGACCGACTGCGAGGCCTTTCCGCCCGACTTCGGCCTGCACGACGCCGAGGACGACCGCGCCATCCTGGCCGAGCGGGGCGTCATCGACCACACCGAGAAGCCGCTGCGCCTGCCCGACGGCAGCCTGCGCTACCTGCACGCCGTCTCCGTGCCCGTCTTCGACGAGCGCCAGCAGATCGAGCATATCCTGTGCATCGCCGAAGACATTTCGCAGCGCCGTCAGCAAGAGCTGGAACTGCGCCAGAAACAGGCGGAGCTGGCCGCCGTCACTGACGCTTCGCCGCTGGGACTGGTGCGCCTGGACCGCCAGCGCCGCTGCACCTACGCCAACCGCACCTTCGAAGCCATCACGGGCCTGCCGCGCGCCGCCGCCCTGGGTGCCGGCTGGACCAGCGCGCTGCACCCGGACGACTATCCGCTGATGCACGTGGCGCTGGAGCAGCTCACGCGCAGCCATGCGCCCTTCCAGTCCACCCTGCGCTGCCTGCACCGCGACGGCAAGCTGGTCTGGGTCTCCGTGAAGATCGCCCCCATCCTCATCGACGGTCGGATCGAAGGCTACGTGGGCAGCCTGGACGACATCACCACCCTGCGCGAATCGGAAGTGGCGCTGCTGGAGAGCGAGGCGCGCCTGCGCACCATCGCCGACACCCTGCCGGCCATGATCGCCTACATCGACGCCGACCAGGTCTACCGCTTCCTGAACATCGCCTACGAACGCGAATTCGGCCTGACGGGGCGGCATGTGCTGGGCAAGAGCGTGCGCGACACCGTGGGCGAGGCCCGCTACCACAGCGTCGCGCCCTACATCGGGCGCGTGCTGGCCGGCGAGACCCTGAGCTTCGAGGAAGAGGATGAAAAGGAAGGCATCGAGCGCTGCATGGAGGTGATCTACATCCCGCAAATCGGCGAAGACAACCTGCAGGTGGTGGGCTTTCACGTCATGCGCCAGGATATCACCGTGCAGAAGCGGGAAAAACAGCGCCTGCTGAAGCTGGCCCAGGTCGACGCCCTGACGGGCCTGTCGAACCGCGCCGGCTTCCAGCAAAAACTCAGCGACGCCATGCACGCGAGCCGCCAGCAGCAGCACCTGATGGCCGTCATGTACATGGATATCGACCGCTTCAAGCCCGTCAACGACACCCACGGCCACGGCACGGGCGATGCCCTGCTGCGCGCCTTCGCCCAGCGCCTGACGCAGACCATGCGCGCCACCGACATCATCGCCCGCCTGGGCGGCGACGAATTCACCATCATCATGGAGCAGATCAGCAAGCCGGACGACGCGGCCATGCTGGCGGAAAAGATCGTCGCCGCCATGCAGCAGCCGTTCGAGCTGGAAGGCATCACCGTGCGCATTTCCGCCAGCATCGGCCTGGCCTTCTACCGCGACGAAGACATCTCCCCCGCCGTGCTGCTGCAGCGGGCCGACGTGCTTTTATATCAAGCCAAGCAGGATGGCAGGAATACTTATCGCGCCGGCGTGCTGACGACTTGATGGCCGCTGGCGCCTGGCGCCATTCCTGCTATATTGGCGTCTGTCTTCCCTACCCTTGCCCCACCATGCGCCTGCTGCACACTTCCGACTGGCATCTGGGCCAGACCCTGCACAATTACGAGCGGGGCTACGAACACCAGCGCTTCCTCGACTGGCTGCTCGACACCCTCGTGGCCGAGCGGGTCGACGTGCTGCTCGTCGCGGGCGACGTGTTCGACAACGCCAACCCGTCGGCCGCCTCGCAAAAGCAGCTGTACGTGTTCCTGCAGCAGGCGCGCGCGCGCCTGCCCGCGCTGCAGCTGGTCGTCGTCGCGGGCAACCACGATTCGGCCGGCCGGCTCGAAGCGCCCGGCCCCCTGCTGGCCGCGCACGGCACGCACGTCATCGGCCATTTGCTGCGCGGCGAGGATGGCCAGATCGACCTGGAGCGCCTGCTGCTGCCGCTGACGGGCAGCGACGGCCAGGTGCAAGCCTGGTGCCTGGCCGTGCCCTTCCTGCGCCCCGGCGACGTGCCCAAGCTGCCGGTCGGCGACGCGCAGGACGCCTACCTGGGCGGCATCGCCCTGCTGTACCGCCAGCTGGCGGACCTGGCGCTGGCGCGCCGCCAGCCCGGCCAGGCCATCGTCGCCATGGGCCATTGCCACATGGTGGGCGGCGAAATGTCGAACGATTCCGAGCGGCGCATCGTCATCGGCGGCACCGAGATGCTGCCGTCGGGGATTTTTGATGCCGCCATCGCGTATGCGGCGCTGGGCCATCTGCACAAGGCGCAGGCCGTCGGCGGGCAGGAGCATATCCGCTATTGCGGCAGCCCCATTCCCCTGTCCTTCGCGGAAGTGAACTACCGCCACCAGGTGCTGTGCCTGGACATCGATGGCGAGCAGTTGCGGGAAGTGCGCGCCATCGAGGTGCCGCGCGCCGTGCCCCTCCTGCGCGTGCCCGCCGCGCCGGCGCCGCTGGCCGAAGTGCTGGAACGGCTGGCCGCCCTCGACGTGCCGGACGCTGCGGTCGAAGCGCAGCCCTTCCTGGAAGTGCGCGTGCGCCTCGACGCGCCCGAACCGGGCCTGCGCACGCGCATCGAGACGGCCCTGGACGGCAAACCCGTGCGCCTGGCGAAGATCGAGACGTCGAGCGCCGCGCGCAGCAGCGCGCCCGACAGCATGACGCTTGACCAGCTGGGCCAGCTGCAGCCGGACGACATCTTCCGCCTGTTGTACCAGCAAAAATACGCCAAGGATGCGCCGCCCGAACTCCTCTCGGCCCTGGCCGAACTGCTGCTGCCCGGCGCCTGACCTTTTCGCACCTGAAGATCCATGAAAATCCTGAAAATCAGCGGTAAGAACCTGGCCTCGCTGGCCGGCGAATTTGAAGTCGACTTCCAGCAGGAGCCGCTGGCCTCCGCCGGCCTGTTCGCCATCAGCGGTCCCACGGGCGCGGGCAAGAGCACCCTGCTCGACGCGCTGTGCCTGGCCCTGTACGACGCCACGCCGCGCCTGCTCAAGGTATTGGGGCGCAACGCCCTGCCCGACGTGGGCAAGGAAACCGTCAATGCCCAGGATACGCGCACCCTGCTGCGCCGCGGCACGCCGGACGGCTACGCGCAAGTCGATTTCGTCGGCAACGACGGCGGCCACTACCGCGCGCGCTGGAGCGTGCGCCGCTCGCGCACCAGGGCCGAAGGCGCGCTGCAGGCCACGGCCATGAGCTTGCACGAGCTGCCCGCGCTGCAGCCCATCGGCGGCACCAAGACGGAAGTCAAGGAAGAAATCGAAAAGCGCATCGGCCTGTCCTTCGACCAGTTTACGCGCGCCGTGCTGCTGGCGCAGAACGAGTTCTCCACCTTCCTGAAAACGGAAGACAATGAACGGGGCGAGCTGCTCGAGACCCTGACGGGCAGCAGCATGTACACGGACATCTCCGTGCGCGCCTTCGAGCGGGCCAAGAGGGAAAAACAGCTGCTCGAACGCCTGGGCGAAAAGCTGGCCGACCAGCGCCCCCTGTCGCCGGAAGAACGGGCCGAAACGCAAGCGCTGGGCGTGGCCGCCGAGGCTGCGCTGCAGACCCTCGACCTGCGCAAGGCCGTGCTGGAGCAGCAGCAGCGCTGGCACCAGGAGACGCACAAGCTGCACGCGCAGGTGGCGGCGGCGCAAGAGGCGCTCGATGGCGCGCTGGCGCAGGGCGCGGCCGCCGAGGAGCGCCGCGCGGCGCTGGCGCAGTGGGAATTGCTGCAGCCGGCGCGTCCCCTGGCCGACGAAGTGACGCGCCTGGCGGGCGACATCGCCGGCACCGGCGCCGCGCTGGAAACGGCGCGGCTCCAGGCGGCGCAAGCCGTCGCCGCCGAAGCGCAGCTGGCCGGCGGCGTGCAGCACGCCACGGCCGCCCTGCAGGCACAGGAAGCGGCACTGCGCGACGCGGCGCCGCTCTTGGACCAGGCCAAGGCGCTCGACGCGGGCATCGCGGCGCACCTGCCCGCGCACCGCCAGGCGCAGGACGGCGTGCTGGCGGCCGACCGGGCCGACGAAACGGCGCGCGCCGCCTTGCAGGACGTGCAGCAGCGCCAGCAAGCCCTGCAGGCGGAACAGGCAACGGGCCGCCAGTGGCTGGACGCCCACCGGCATACGCAGCTGCTGGCGGAAAAATGGCAGTTGTGGGACCAGCTGTTTGCCCAGGCCGGCCAGGCTGCCGCGCAGGCCGATGCGGCCGACGCCAGCATGGCCCAGGCGGCGCAGCAGCTGCGCCAGGGCGGCGATGCCGCGCGGGCGGCGCACGAGGCGCTGGCGGGCGCCGCTGCCACGCTGGCGACGCGCGACGCGGAACGGCGCGACGCGCTGGCCGCCCTGCACGCCATCGATGGCCAGGACCTGCAGGACCAGCGCGGCCAGCTGGAGGCGCACGCGCGCCTGTTGACCAGCGCGGAAAAAACCTGGAGCGAACTGTCGCGCCAGCAGCAGGCGCTGGCGCACTGGCAAGCCACGGCGGCGCAGCTGGCGCAAGCCACGCAGGCGGAAAACGCCGCGCTGGCGGCGGCAGCGGCGCAGACGGCCCGGCTTGAGGCCAGCCTGGCGCAGGCGGAGAAATCGCTGAAGGGGGCGGAGGCGGCATGCGCGGCCAGCGTGGAACAGCTGCGCGCCACTTTGCAGGACGACCAGCCCTGCCCTGTCTGCGGCGCGCTGGAACACCCGTACAGCCACGCCGACGACGCCTTGCAGGCGATGCTGGCCAGCCTGCAGGACCAGGTGCTGGCCTGCCGCGCCGAGTTGCGCGGCAATGTGGAACGGCTGGCAGCGCACAGGGCGGCGCTGGCCGCATACGCGCGCGAACAGGCGCAGACGGCGGCCGAACTGGCGGCCCTGCCGGCCGCCATTGCGCTCCTGGACGCCCAATGGCAGCCGCATGCGGACTCCCTGCAGCTGCCGCCCGCGGCGCAGCGCGCGGACTGGTTCACGCAGCAACTGGGCGCGAATGCGGCCGGCCTGCAGGCGCTGGCGCAGCAGGAAACGGCCCTGCGCCAGGCCGGCGCGCGGCGCGACCAGGCGCAGGCGGCGCACGAACTGGCGTCGAACGAGCATGCGCGCTGGACGGCCAGCGTCGCCGAGGCGCAGACGCGGCTGGCGCAGCTGCAGGCGCAGCAGGCAGCCCACGCCGAGAAAGGCGAGACGGCGCGCGGCGCGCTCGACGCCCTGCTGGCGCAGCTCGATGGCGCGTTTGCCGACGCGGATGGCGCCGAAGACTGGAAGGACGGCTGGCGCGCCGGCCCGGCAGCTTTCCGCGCCGCGCGCGAAACGGAAAGCCGGCACTGGCTGAAGCAGCAGGCGGATCAGGACAAGCGCCACCACGCGCTGGCAACGCTGGCGGCGCAGCTCGATGGCGCCACGCTGGCCGCCGGCAAGGCACGGCAACTGGCGCAGGAAGCCCATGCGGCATACGCCACCCTCGACAAGCACTTGAAAACGCTGCAAGCCGAGCGCAACGCGCTATGGCAAGGCCAGGCCGTGGCCGACATCGAGCGCGCGCTGGCAAGCGCTGTCGCCGCAGCCAAGGCGCAACTGGCGCAGCAGCAAACGGCGGCGCAAACGGCCAGCCAGCAGCGCACGCGCCTCGATGAGGCATGCGCCCAGCTGTCGCAGCGCCTGGCCTCCCTGCGTGCGCAGGAAGAGCGCGCCGCAGCGGCCCTGCAGGACTGGCTGCAGCAGTTCCGGCAGGTTCACGGCGGCCACGCTCCCGCCACGCTCGACGCGCTGCGCGCGCGCCTGGCCGTCTCCATGGACGCCATGCGCGCCGAGCGCGCTGCCCTGCAACTGATCGCGGACGGCCATACGGCGGCCGTCTCCGTGCTGGCCGAGCGCCGGCAGCAGCACGCGGCGCACCTGGCGCAGCCGCCGGCCGGCCTGGAAACGGACGTGGACGCGCTGCACGCGGCGCTCGACGCACTGGCACAGGAACGCCAGGCGGCGAACGAGGAAGCGACGCGCCTGCGCCTGGCCATCGCGCAGGACGACGCCAGGCGCCACGGCGCGCAGGCCATGCTGGCGCAGATCGAGGCGCAAGCCGTCATCGAGCGGCGCTGGGCCAGCCTGAATGAACTGATCGGATCGGCCGACGGCAAGAAATTCCGCAACTACGCGCAGCAATTCACCCTGGAAGTGCTGCTCGGCTATGCGAATGCGCATTTGAACCACCTGGCGCGCCGCTACCAGCTCGAACGCATCGGCAACCCGAACAATCCGTCTCTGGGCCTGATGGTGCGCGACCAGGACATGGGCGGCGAGCTGCGCTCCGTGCATTCGCTGTCGGGCGGCGAATCGTTCCTCGTCTCGCTGGCCCTGGCGCTGGGCCTGGCCTCGCTGTCATCGAACCGCGTGCGCGTGGAATCGCTGTTCATCGACGAGGGCTTCGGCAGCCTGGATACGGAAACCCTGCGCGTGGCCATGGATGCCCTCGACGGCTTGCAGGCCATGGGCCGCAAGGTGGGCGTGATCTCGCACGTGCAGGAAATGACGGAGCGCATCGCCACCCGTATCCTCGTGCAGCCCGGTTCCGGCGGCAAGAGCGTGGTGACGGTGCGCTGAGGGCAGCGAGCGGGCGCGCCAGCGTCAGCGCGGCAGGGGCTCGCGGCAAAGCCTGAGCATGTCCCAGCCCAGTTCGCGCCGGATCTGTTCGGGGTCGGGCGGGGGCCGGCGCTGTTCCAGTTCCGCTTTCAACCATTTCCTGACCAATTCCTTGCCAGGTTGTACAGGCTGCTGCTTGTCACACTTGTCCATGGTGCTACCTCTTCAATGGATGCCAGACGGCCTCCCATATACGTTCAACGTCACGGCACGGATTCAGTTGACTTGTGCGTGGCGCAGATGCAACAACGTGTAACCGTGGACGGAGTGCGTTAAAATCCCGGCCTTCGCGTAAATACCCTCCACGCCCCGCAACAGTTCAAGGAAACCCATGAAAGCCGCCCGCAGCCTCACCTTCAAGTGCGTAAAATGTCACAAATCCATGCAGGTCTACCTGCAAAAAGTCTCCGCCTGCTCGCATATCCAGCCCTACCAGGGCATTTGCGCATGCGGCGAACTCAAGCGCCATGCCACGGGCCAGGCCGATGCCGTCAAGTCCTACCTGGAATCGGCGGACGGTAGCTGGTCGCACCACCACTGATGGTTAAAGAATGGGACACGACTGCCGTTAACTGAGTACTTGCTCACTTGGAATTTGTTCATGTCCCAGCTTCCCGCCCTCACCTCCGGCTCGCGCCAGCCTGCCGCCAATACCCTGGCAGGGCAAACGCCGCCAAAAACGGGGACGGGCACGCCTGGCCTGGCAGCGTCGCCCCTGATGCAGCGCACGGCGCAAGACGTGGTGGCTTTGTCAAAAAACGGCCTGGACCTGTCGGCCCAGGGGCTGTCCCGGCGGACGGATGCGCTGGGCAACGCCACTGTCGACGTGGCGCAGGATTTTCTCTCCACCATGACGCGCCAGCTGTTCGGCGATGGCGCCAAGGTTGCCTTCGATTCCGTCGACCTGCAGGCCGGCTCCAGCTTCAGCAGTGGCGGCGCCAGCGTCGCGGGCGCGGGCGGCAGCAGCCGCGCGGCCGCCTTCAGCCTCGATGAAAACGCCCATTTCATCGGCAAGGGCAAGATCACCACGGCCGATGGCCAGACCTTCGACTTCGAAGTGGAAGTGCAATATCAATCGAGCATCAGCGCGGGGACATTTGCGCAAGCGCAAGGCGACACGCCGCAAGCGGCGTCCGGCGATGCCGACACCGTGCCCGCCAAACAATTGCCTGACACCCACTTCGGCGGCAATCTGAATGACCTGTTCAAGCTGCTGGGCCAGCAATTGCAAAGCAGCATATTCGACAGCCAGTCCGCTAGCGCCAGCGGCAATGCTGGCGACCAGGCGGGCAGCCTGAGCTTGCGCCTGCTCAAGCTGGTGCAGCCGGACACCGCCTCGGACGCCGGCAAAAAGACTGCGGACGCGGCGTCCGATGCGCAGGCGCGCGCCCGCGCAGTGGCCGCCGCCTACGGCACGGACAGCTCAAGCAGCACTGGCGGCACGGGCAGCGACGTATAATAGAAGACGGCCTGCGCAGGCGACCATGCCGCGCGCCCACCTTCTATCGATTGAAATCCATGTCCGACACTTCTTCACCTACCGTCCATCCGCAGATCCACTGGAGCGAAAACGGCGCCGAGCATTCGGCCCGCTGGCGCTCGGAAAGCGGCATGCCGCCGCCCAGGCGCGTCGTCATCGCCGACGACCGCACGACGGCCGACCAGGCCTACCGCCTGGCCTGCGAAGGCACGGCCATGCTGTGGCGCGGCGACTTCCAGAACGCGCGCCAGCTGCTGCAGGCGCTGGCGCGGCGCGCCGACCACAAGCACGACAAGCCGAGTAAAAAGGCCAAGGCCGCCAAGCTGGCCAAGCCGGAACCCACCGCCACGCAAGCCTTCCATCTGCACCGCCAGGCCCAGTCGCAGCGCGCGCGCACCCTGGCCATGCTGCTGCTGCCGTTCGATGCCGACTACACGGTTCCGCTGCGCCGCGCGCCGGACGTGAAACTGGCTTGCAATGAAGCCTATGGCCGTGGCGAAGAACCGTTCATCGCCTCCTTGCGCGAGCTGCTGGGCCTGATCGGCGCGCACGAATGGCGTCGCACGGGCGTGGAGCTGCCGGCCCTGGGCCAGCGCATCCACCCGCACTACGGCGTCTTCGCCCCCGTGCGCGGCGAATACGTGGGACTCGTGGCCGACGCGCCCCTGCCCGCGCGCGCCAGGCTGGCCTTCGACATCGGCACGGGCACGGGCGTGCTGGCCGCCGTGCTGGCACAACGCGGCATCGAACGCATCGTCGCCACCGACCAGGACCCGCGCGCCCTGTCCTGCGCGCGCGAAAACCTGGCCCGCCTGGACCTGGCCGGCAAGGTCGAGGTGGTGCAGGCCGACTTGTTCCCCGCCGGCCGTGCCCCGCTGGTCGTGTGCAATCCGCCATGGCTGCCGGCGCGTCCCAGTTCGCCCATCGAATATGCCGTCTACGATCCGGACAGCCGCATGCTGCGCGGCTTCCTCGCCGGCCTGGCTGGCCACCTGGAACCAGGCGGCGAAGGCTGGCTGATTTTATCGGACCTGGCCGAGCACCTGGGCCTGCGCCCGCGCGCGCAATTGCTGGAGTGGATCGAGCAAGCGGGCTTGAAGGTCGTCGACCGCCTCGACGTGAAACCCACGCACCCGCGCGCGCAGGACGCCACGGACAGCCTGCACGCGGCCCGCTCGCAGGAAGTGACGTCCTTGTGGCGCCTGGCCGCCGCCTGAAACGGGACGCGCACCGGGACTGCAAACGGGACTGGAAAGCCGGCCATTGCGCATTGCAGCAAACCCCGCTATAATTCGCCTGCGGGGTGGAGCAGTCTGGCAGCTCGTCGGGCTCATAACCCGAAGGTCACAGGTTCAAATCCTGT